>JAHWYE010000199.1 GCA_020028195.1 Nitrospirota bacterium | reverse complement strand
AGATCTTGGTACGTGGAGAACAGGTGGGCCAGTTCCTCGATCTCAGTGCGCTCCTTATTAAGCTTGTGGATCAGCGCGGGCTGGCTGAGAACAGACTGGTCGTGGAGTTGCTTGTTCAGCTCTTCATAGCGAGCCGCCGTCGCCTGCCATTTGGAGAGCAGGACCGTTTCTTTCGTCTCAGCCATCTGCATGCCAGCCATGGCTTACCCATGTCCCTCAAACCAACCGTTCCCGCTGTCAGCGAAGCTGAATCCTCCCCTAGCCCCGCTTAGCTCGCCTTGGTTTTTTTCGCGTACTTCTTCTTGAATCGTTCCACACGTCCTTCAGTATCCACGATCTTCTGCGTCCCCGTAAAGAAGGGATGGCAACTGGAGCAGATATCGACCTTGATGTCGCCGACCGTGGACCGGGTCTTAAATTTCGCTCCGCAGGCGCAACTGACCGTCGCTTCTCTATAAGCCGGATGAATGCCCTTTTTCATTTCGAGCTCCTCTGCAAAGAGCGAACAGCCAACAGCAAGCAGCCAGACAGCCCGAGATGATTGGCTACAAGCTGTTAGCTATTGGCTGTCAGTTACCGGTTCATGGATTGCAGGAATTCCTGGTTCGTCTTCGTCCCTCCGATCTTGTCCATGAGAAACTCCATCGCCTCCATCGTACCAAGCGGGCTCAACACCTTTCTGAGAATCCACATCTTGTTCAGCCGGTCCCGGTCTACCAGCAGCTCCTCCTTGCGAGTTCCGGACTGGCTGATATCGATCGCCGGGAAAATCCGCTTATCGGCCAACCGGCGTTCCAGATGGACCTCCATATTGCCGGTGCCTTTGAACTCCTCAAAGATGACGTCATCCATTCGACTGCCGGTATCGACGATTGCGGTCGCCATGATGGTGAGACTCCCGCCGTTTTCAATGTTCCGGGCTGCCCCGAAGAATCGCTTCGGCCGCTGGAGCGCGTTTGAATCCAGCCCGCCGGAGAGAACCTTTCCGCTGGGCGGCGCAATCGTATTATAGGCCCGGGCTAGCCGCGTAAGGCTGTCCAGAAGAATTACCACGTCCCGCTTGTGTTCGACCAGCCGCTTCGCCTTCTCCAGAACCATTTCGGCCACCTGGGCATGGCGCTGAGCCGGCTCATCGAACGTGGAACTGATGACCTCCGCGGCCTTGACCTGTCGCTGCCAGTCCGTGACCTCTTCCGGGCGCTCATCAATCAAGAGCACGATCAGCATAACCTCCGGATGGTTCTTGAGCACCGCCCGGGCGATCGCCTGCAGCAGCATGGTCTTGCCGGTCCTGGGCGCCGCGACAATCAGGCCTCGTTGCCCTTTCCCGATCGGCGTAATCAGCTCCATCACGCGGGTGCAATATTCCTCAGGGTCGTATTCCAGTT
Source organism: Nitrospirota bacterium (assembly GCA_020028195.1). GTDB lineage: Bacteria > Nitrospirota > Nitrospiria > Nitrospirales > Nitrospiraceae > NS-7. The sequence goes on along the minus strand of JAHWYE010000199.1, from coordinate 2,857 downwards.
GGATCCGTTCTTCGGGATAGAGCGGCGTGAGATTGTCGAACAGGATCTTGTCTCGCGCGACCTCCGGGTCCTCGAAATTGACCTTCTCGACCTTGAGCAGCGCGAAATAGCGCTCGCTTTCCTTCGGGGGACGGATCTGGCCCGACACGATGTCGCCGGTTCTGAGGTTGAAGCGGCGGATCTGTGAAGGAGAAATGTAGATGTCGTCCGGGCCGGGTAGATAGTTCGAATCCGGCGCGCGAAGGAAGCCGAAGCCGTCCGGCAGGGTCTCCAGGACTCCCTCGCCGAAAATGACCCCGTTTTTCTCCGTTTGCGCCTGAAGGATCGCGAAGATCAATTCCTGCTTGCGCAGGTTGGCGGCTCCTTCGATCTTCAGATCCCGGGCCACATCATTCAGGTCAGCGATGCTCTTCTGTTTTAACTCTGCAAGGTGCATGGTCGTCTCCCTTACCTTAACCATAATAGGGCTCGCCGACTCCACAGGCCCCTAGCGGCCCGACGTCATCACAAGCCACGGAACATGTCTATTTCGATCATGGACGAACGGTCGAAGGTGATCGTGTGTGTCCGGAGAGGTTGGTCCGCGAAGGATTACTCGTTATCGGCGTCCTGGATCTCCACATGCGTGGGAGCTGCTTACTCCCCCGCCCACACTAATAACAGAGAAACGCGTCACAACTCGTTACGGCCTACCGGCTCAGCAATTTGACTTGGTCGAGATCAGCTCCGGGAAGCTACGACGGGGCAGAAACCAGTTACGGACGACTTGGAAAGATCAGAACTTGCCTATAATACTAGCCACCGCCGCCTGACTTGTCAATAGTTATTTCCCACTTTTTTCACCGGGCGGCTTTTCCGAGCAGACGTTCCGGAGGACTCCGCCGGGCTGCAGGCGAGAGTCGTGTGTTTCAGTTATTGCGTGGCGCCGACAATTGTGCTAAAGAAGCATGCTAGTCTGAGGTGGCCTTATGGCGCATCGTGAAGAAGGACAGAACTTGGAGAAGGTGTTCACCCTCTCCGAGGCCAATCGACTGATTCCCCATCTTGAGGAGCACCTATCCGCTGTCAAGCGCGGGAAAGAGGTCCTCATCCGCACGAAGCAGGAAATCAAAAAAGCCAGCTCGAAAGCTCAGTTCGGCGGGGGAAGCTTCGCCGGTCCCCCCTATATCACTGCGCTCGAGCAGATTAGTGAGAACCTCCAGTCTGTCCAGGAAATGGCCGTGCTCGTCAAGGATGTCGACATAGGGCTCTGCGACTTTCCGTACCTGCTGGATGGACGAATCGTCCATCTGTGCTGGAGACTTGGGGAGAGCGAAATTCGATGGTGGCATGAAGTTTCCAGCGGGTATCGCGATCGCCAGCCTCTCGAGGTTCAGTGATCGTCCGCTCTTCGTTACTCGCCTCGTCTGCGCAAAGAAACATCCCCCATGAAATTTGTCATCCTTGGATTCGACGGACCGGAAGGAGAGGCAAGGCGCAAGGTCCACCGACCATCGCACCTCGCGAGAATGGAAACGCTCGATGCACAGGGACGCGTGATTCTGGCCGGCCCCCTCACCGACAAGGTTGGCAGCCTGATCGTCATCGAGGCTGAATCCTTGGCAGAAGCCGAGACCTTCGCGAACGAGGACCCTTACACAGTCAACGGAGTCTTCGAGCGAGTTGAAGTTCACCCCTTCATGCAAGTCTTTCCCAAAGATCGTCAGACCCCCTAGTCTGGCTCCCCATCCCCCTTTCCGGAGCTGCGTGACAGGCGTTGCATCCATTGCCTGAAAGGAGAGCGACGCGATATAGTAACCAGCATGGTGCGACGCACCCTGTCAGCCTGGCTGGTCATGGCCACCCTCCTGGCCGGCACCGCAGCGCTCGCCGAGAACCTGAAGGTGATCGTCGCCGAGGCCAGTTACGTCATGGGCGATGCGGATACGCTCGCGTGGGCTGAGGAAAATGTCCTGCTGAGAGCCAAACGCAAGGCGATTGAGGAAGCCGGCGTCTATATCGAAGCCTCTTCCCAAGATGTTGAAACGATCTCCGGAGGAAAAACCTCACGTACGAATTCGCTGGGGGTGCGAACCATCGCTGCAGCCGTCACGACAACGGAAATACTGGAAAAACGGCGCTCCATGGAGAACGACCGCCTGCTGTTTTATGTCAAAATCAGAGCGACGATCGAGATGGACAAGCTGCAGGCGGCGATCAAGCGTCTGAAGTCCGATGAGCAACTGGCCATCAATCATCGCCAGCTCCAGACAGAAAACACTGAGCTGAAGGCTCAACTGAACCGCCTTCGGAAGGAACTTCAAGAATCCAGTCCGTTCCAGAACGAGCCAACACAGGGGCTGAGGAATCGTCGCCTTGCGAGTGAGCTGGTCCAGTCCGCCATTCACATGCGGAGCCTGCCGGAGAAGATCAATTTGGCCTCCCAGGCTATCACCGCCGATGACCGCTACGTGGACGCCTATATTATTCGCGGCCAAACGTACCTTCGGATCGCTTCCCTCGCCTTCTCGAGTAAGTACAAGCGGACTGAGCAGAACAGCTATGCGGAACGGGCACTCTCCGACTTTGACCGGGCTGTGACCCTTGACCCCGCCAGCGCCTGGGCGCTGCTGGGGCGAGGTGACGCGTACACCTGGCACAGGAAAACGCAGGAGGCCGCCAGTGACTACGAGCGAGTGCTCCAGATCGACCCCCTCTTCGACGTGGCGCGACAGCGGCTCATCTCCCTCTATACGACCCTCGCCAGAAAGCAGACGGCTGCCAAACAGTGGCGGCAAGCCCTCGCCACCCTCGACAAGTTGCTCGGCGCAGAAACCGCTCAGAGTTGGGTCGCCCATCAAAAGGAGGCCTATCTGCT
>JAHWYE010000198.1 GCA_020028195.1 Nitrospirota bacterium | reverse complement strand
TTCGCTGACCAGCGGTTCATTTATCCCCCCCGGTGAGGGTGAGGTTCCTAGGGAAGGGCCCGCCAATTGGGAGCTTCCCAGGAAAAGGCCCGCGAAGAAGATCCCACCGGCGGCGAGCACTACACTGGCAGCCACGGCGACTCGCGAAGGCGTAGTCTTCCATTGTGTTGCCCTACTCACCTGAACCGATGAAGCGGCCACCGGCACAGGCACCGGGACTCTGATCTCGGCCGAAGGCACCGGAGCCTCTCGTGGCGTGACCTCGGGCTCAGCTTCCGCCGCCGGGACATCATTGGTACTGACAAAAAGGGTCACGGTGAGATCTCGAATGGCTTCCTCAATCATGGTCGCTTCGATAGTCTTCTGCTGCAAGCCATACCCAATCAGGAGGGCATTGTCACACAGGATGTTGATCTTTCGGGGTACCCCCTTTGAGTATTCCCAGATCAACTCCTGGCCTGGGGTATCAAAAAGAGTGGGGCCGCTGTATCCTGCAATGGTCAGGCGATGCTGGATATAGTCATACGTTTCCTTTTCGCGGAGCGGGGTGATATACCGCTTCAGACTGATGCGTTGGTTGAGCTGCCGCAGCCCAGGCTTGCTCAACTTGATATCCAGTTCGGGCTGCCCGGAGAGAACGATCTGGATCAGCTTGGTTCGGTACGTCTCGAGATTCGAGAGGAGTCTGAGGTTTTCCATGGCACTAGCGTCCAGGTTCTGGGCTTCGTCCACCATGAGAACGACATTGCCTCCCCTGGAGAGCTGCCGGATCGCGAACTCGTTCAGCCGATGCAACAGGTTAGCCTTGGACAAGCGCTCTCCGGGCTTGGCGATTTTCAGATCGACGAGGGCCATGGCCAGCATGCTATTGAAGTCGAGGTCGGTATTGAAGATGACGCCCACGCGGAGCTCGACCTCTTTTTCGATCTGACGCAACACGCTGTTCAGTAGGGTCGTTTTCCCCGTCCCAACCTCCCCTACGATGGCGATGAACCCCCTCCGTTCGTGGATCCCGTAAATGAGGGAGGCGAGTGCCTCCCGATGGCCCGGCGTTAGGAAGAGGAACCGGGGATCAGGCGTCACGTCGAAGGGTTTTTCGTTGAATCCGAAAAAGTCGCAGTACATGACCTCAACCTCGCCTGTGAGAGGTTATCCGTCTCGGGGCAGCTTGATCTGTGGAATCGAAGCAAGGACCGGTAGCCGGAGATGCTCCTCCACGTCTTCGGCCCCTTCTAGATTCTCCGCCATATACTCAGAAAAGAAGGCCAACCCGAAGGCCCCGACTCCTCCAATAAAAACAGCGAGGATCATATTCAGAACAATGTTGGGGCTCACAGGCTTGAGGGGGGCCTGAGCCGGCTCAATCACGCTAACGTTCGACATTTTTCCTGGGTCCATGGAGCTTAAGATGCGAGACTCTTTGAATTTTGTAAGATAGAGCCGGAAGTTTTCGCGATCGACCTCGACCTCCTGCTGAATCCGGTTGAACTCCCGCTCAATCTGATTGAGTCGCGTCTGCCTGCGCTCCAGCTCGACCACCTTATTGCGGACCAATCCGATCTCGTCCCGGACGCCCTGGACTAAGCGGCTCTGGTCGGTATATTTTGTGAGAAGCTCACGCTCCTTAAGCTCCAGCTCAACCACCTTCGTGCGAAGGTCAGCCTGCTGTTTGAGAAGAACGGTCCTCTCTTCCTGAAGGGAAGTTATGTCATGTTCCTTCTTGAATGTATTCAGACTTTCTGCCGACCGTTGTAGTTCGTTCTCCATAATCTGGGATTGATCGCGCAAAAATGTGTAGGAGTCAGGGTTTTTATGGACATGGAGACGGCGATCGAGATAGAGGTCCACTAATGTGTTGACCACTTTGGCCGCCACCTGGGGGTCCGTATGCCTGAAACTGACATTAATGACGTCAGAACTCTTGACCGCGCCAATCGTGGTGTTTTTCTGGAGGTTCGTTACTGCTTTCTCAATAATACTGTCTCCATTGCTCTGCGTGGGAGACTGGTCGCCTTCGGTCGCACGAAAAAGATTGCTCAGAAATCCTCCGCCGCTGTTGTCCAAATCTTTGTAAATGACCTCGGGTCGCAGGGAATCCACCACCCTCTGCGCTAGAAACCGACTTCTGAGAATTTCGATTTCTGAATTAATTTGCTGCTGACGGTCGACCCTGACAATTTGTTCCGTGTCCCGCGTAGGAAGAGTGGGCGTGTAGACAGCTTCCATTCCGACCTTCACGAGGACTTGGGCGGTGGCCTCGTATGTGGGCGTAGCCACGACTGACGCGACGGCAACGGTGCAAACGGTGACGCCAAAGAAAAGCACGATGGTGTTTTGTCGCTTAAAAATGACCCTGAGAAATCCTCTGAGCGACATCCCAAATCTTGCTTCGTTTTCCATTTTCGATCCCCAAATTATGTGCGGTCTAAAGATTCGCCCCAGCTCCGTGAGGATGTTAGTCCGTAAGAACTCTACTTCAACCCGCGGTCAGCCGCATAGAGAACGGCCTGGACGCGCCGGGTGACCTGCAGCTTCCGAAATACGCTGTTCAAATGGCACTTGACCGTCTTCTCGCTGATGCAAAGGGCCTTCGCGATATCCTTATTCGTCCCTCCCGACGAAAGGGATCGAAGGATATCGGTTTCCCTCTTCGTCAGCGCTGGCCCAGCTCCGTGCTGGTCCGGTCCGGTGACGTCGGCCAGGGCCCCTCTCTCAACCCCTGTGAGAGCGGTGCTTTCTTCCTGGCGGTCCGTGGCAATCACAATCCGGATAGGTACTTGCGGCTTCACTCTTCCCTTCCCGCTCTATCAATCACCGTTCAACGTTGGGCTTCGGCCGCCAAAAATAAAGACGCCTCGCGGAGGAACCTTCTCCTCCTTGAGGCGTCATGGCCTTTGCCGAGGTGCTCGTCCAGGGAGCCCCTCGATCGCTTCTACCGCTTCAGGCTAGACTGTTAACAAAGGCTTCTCCCCTTGTCAAGTACTTTCTTCGAGCCCGGAGAAAATTCCTTCCGCGCCCAAGATTGTCGAGGCGATCTCCTTGAGGGTCATCCTGTTGCTCCGGCTCTTTTGCTGCATCCGGCGGAAAGCCTCCGCCTCGGAAAGCTGCATCCGCGTCATCAGGATCCCCTTGGCCTGCTCGACCAGTTTCCTGGTCTCCAGCGCCTCCTTGAGGTCGGTCACCTCGCGGCGCAGGGCATCCAGGTCCTTGAAACGGGCCAGGGCCACCCCGATCGTTGACCGGAGGCGCGCTCCGTCCACCGGCTTCAACAGGTAGGCTATGGCACCGGCCTCCCCCGCCCGCCGGAAAAGATCTTCATCCGCGTATGCGGTGAGGAAGATGATGGGGATGGGTTCCCGGGTGAGGATAGCACGGGCGGCCTCGATGCCGTCCACCCCCGGGATCCGGATGTCCATGATGATGAGGTCGGGATGGAGGTCGCACGCGAGCCTGACCGCCTGCTGGCCGTCCCTTGCCAAAGCTACCACTTCGTGGCCGCTCTCTTCCAGTTGGCCTTTCAGGCCCGCCGCCACCAGTCCTTCATCCTCGACGACGAGAACTCTGAGCCGCTGCCTTGTTCGCTTAGCAATCATTCCAAAGCCCCATGGCGATGTACCCGATCTTCCTTCACCGGGCCGTCCACCGTTGCCACCGTTCCATTGTCTTCTCGAAGTTCAAATTGCCCCTGAAGGTCAGTCTCGACCAACGAGGTGACGATACCCAGCCCTACCCCTTTCCTCCCGCCCATCTTCCTGGTCGTCGAGATCCCCGCACCGTTGTCTCGGATCTCCAGCCGGATCTCCTCTCCCTCTTCTGTGACGCGAACCTGGATGAGTCCGGCGTCGGAGGTCCGGAACGCGTGTTTCAGAGCATTCGTGATCAGTTCGTTGGTGGCCAACGCTAATGAGGCTAGCCGATTGGGCGGAAGCCTCAGGGGAGGGGCGTCGGCGGTGATTTTCACTTTCTTGTCCCAACCTAACCCCCTGACTGCAGCCTGGGCCACGTCTTCGACCAGCCTCTTGAGATCCAGCTCCCTGAACTCGGCCTGAGCCAGAGTATTGTGAATGGCGGCCAGGCTCTGCACCCGCTCGATGGAGGCCTTAAGAGCCTTCTCGGCTGAGTGACGTTTCTTCCGAGCCATCTCCATCGAGAGCAGGCCCACTATCGTTGCCAGGTTGTTTCGGACCCTGTGGTTCAATTCCCGGACCAGGAGTGACTTGGCCTCAGCGTCTTTTTTCGTCTGGGCGTAGAGGCGGGCGTTGTCGATGGCAGTCGCGACCACCGAGGCCGCCGATGAGAGGAAGGGAACGTCCTGCTCCGTAAACCGACCAACCTTGGCGCTGGCGAGGGTGAGATGGCCAATGACCGTCCCCTTCGCTTTCAGGGGGACGCAGACCAGAGATTCGACGCCGCCCAGGGCGGCTGCCAACGAGGATAGCTGATCCCCGTTCGAGAGGCTATCCAACAGTATCGGGTGCCAGCTCTCTGCTGCCTGCCCAGAAATCCAGTGTCTCAGCTCGCTTTGGACTATGGCCTCGATCTGCTCGCGAGGCAACTGAGGATCGGTACGGAGGATGAGCCCACCAGAGCTCTTATCGAGGATTGAAAGGACGGCCACGTCGACCCCGACTACCCCTTTGACTTTCACGAGTGCCAACTCGATCACATCGTCCAATTCTAGCGTGGAGTCGAGCTGGCGGCTCAGTCCGTGGAGCGCCTCAAGTTCCGACTCGGCCCGCTTGCGCTCACTGATTTCTCTCTGCAGCATTTTGTTGATCTGCGCCAGCTGTGCGGTCTCTCCCAAAATCCATACCTCTACCTCTTCATGGGCCTCTATCATCTCTTTTGCTCGGCTGCGTTCAGCGAGTTCTCTCTGCAGTACTTCGTTGGCCTGTGCCAGCTCCCGGCTACGTGCTTCCTCCCTCTGGAGCAGTTGACTTGTGCCGATCACCAAACCGACAAATCCATCGACTTCTCTCTGCGCCCCATCGTTGGGGCACGCGAGTTCTTGGGCCTCCTCCTTCAGGACATGACTCATGCTGATCACCAGGCCCACAAGCACAAAGAAGTAGCTGACATTCTTGAGCAGGTGCCCGGCATGGAACATCCCGTCAAAAAATCCTCCCGAGAATGACATGAACATGGCCTGGCTGACGAAACTGATGATGAGCGCAAGGAGCAACCAATGTTCAAAAATGTCGTCTTTCCAGAGGCCCTTGCGCACATAGCCGATAAAGGCCAGCAAAAAGAAGACCGCGGGAATCAACTCCTCGAGCCCGTATGCCGTGATCTCCGGATAATACTTCCGGGGCATGGTGAAGAACGCCAAGATAAGAACAATCAGCGAGATGAAAGATCCGACGGCCAAGTACTTCAAGCGCCGGCTGATCTTCTCCGGCTGCCGCGTCCTCGGTTCTCTCCTCCAAGCCTGAACGCTGAGCCACAAGGAGACAGACAAAAAAAAGCGGGAGGCCAGCCCACTCCACGACATGAGCGATGGAAGCCCCGAAAGCAAGAGATCGGCAAACCACGGAGCAGATAAGAGTGCATGATATCCGTCCAGCAATCCGGCGCCCAGGAAGCCGATGCCGATCAGCGGGTAGAGATCGGCTTTCTTTCCCCGGAACAGCATGAGAGTCACAATGCCGATAAACAACGCCAGGATGGAGGCGCTTGCCTCCATCAGCGCATGCAGCTCGGTGCCGCCCTGCCAGGTGAAATCCCGCAGCAGAAGACGAACCGTCACCAGGCTGATAAAACACCCAATATAGGTCGCTTTCCTGCTGATCGTAATTTTATCCGGCGTCATGGTGTGGGCGACCGTCCTGTCTTCTTGCGACGGAGAAAGGACCACGAAATGCCATGCTCTTTCCTGAGGGCTCTCCCCCCTCGCCGACTACAATAGCGTGACATATCTATAAGGCCATCGCCATCTGCACTGTCAAGCACAAAAATTCCGAAAGGGACGAAGCAGTGCTCACATCAGCGAGGTTCAACTTCTCCTGCTCAAAAAGGGCTGGATCACGACCGAATCTCACGGTCATCTGCGGCCGGTTACAAATGGGGCTTGACATCCGCCTCGATTTGGAAATGATAGCTGCATGATGATGACCTCGCGTAATTGTGTCCACACCGCCCTGAAGGCGGCCTCCTTTGGCGTCACCGCCTTTTTGCTCGTGTCGTGCGCCGGGCGGGAGGTCGCTCCACCAGCGTCGGCCCCGCCTCCCCTCACCCGTGTCGACTCCCCACCCGAGTGGCGTCCCGGTGACCGATGGGTCTATGACTGGACGAGTGGAAACAACACCGGTACCAAGACGGTGGAGGTCCTCGAGATCAGAGAAGTGAACACCATTCGGTACTACGTAATGAGGATTGGGGATATCGATCACTACTACACCTTCGAACTGCAATGGTCTGGCAGCCTGCGGGATGGGCGCGTCGAGGCCCGCATGGTTCCTCCGCATCCATGGCTGGTCTGGCCCCTTGAAGTCGGCAAGCGCTGGGTCCACCGGGGGTCTTACGAGGAGCGCGATACGAAGAGCCAGCAAGACGCCACCTTTGCGGTGGTCACCGCTGAGGTTGTCGCCGTCCCCGCGGGGCGGTTCCACGCATTCAAGGTGGTCCGCGAGGGGAGTCGCCGTGACTCCGACCAGTATTGGTACGCCCCCGAGGCCCGCTGGTATGTGCGATGGATCGGCCGACGCGGCGACGTCGAGTTTGAGGAGCGGCTTCGCATGCACGACACGGCCCCGAGGCTGATCCCCAAATCCGCTCCTGAAACCCCAGCATCCAAGACGCAGTAGCATCAGCCACCCTCATCAGCGCTCAAGGTCCGGCCTTCACCATTGCTCCAAGGCTCGGTGAAAACCTCCGCAGAATCAGGAGCAGCACCCGGGCTCCCCTCCGGAACGCAGGTGTCATGCCGGACACGGTGCGGTTCCAGCTTCATGGGAAATGCTTCTTACGCTCCGTCCAAGTGATGCCCTCCGGAAACCGGAACTTTGTCAACGCATCCGCGCTCTCACTTCGGCCGCTGAACCAGTCGTCCTGCTCCCAGAACACGCCCTGGGGGAAAAGCAACTTCGCCAGGACCCACTCTCTTGCTCCCTTCAGCGAGAGCGGCCTGAGCTCCCGAGCCTCCAAATGGTCCGCCTTGGGGAGGTAAACGATCGCCCGGACATCGCCCGCCACGTCGGCCTCGGCGCGGAGCATGAAGGTGTACACGCCAGGCTTCAAACGAACGGAGAAGACCTCGGGAGGGGTGCCTCGCTCGGAGGCCCGGAAGTCGTCCAGCAGCACTTTGTGAATTGGGGCGTCGAGACGTTCGGGGCGAGCGCGCCAGGTGGCTTTCACCTTCACCTGATGAGCGGCAACCCCGTCCGGCCACTCCAAGACCAGAAGGCCGTAGCCCGCGCTCCGTGGCGGGGCGTGAACTGTCACGGGCCGGCTCCGCTGTGGCGCCCCACCGTTCGACGGGATCTCCGCCCGCAGATTGAGGACTCGATCGAGGACAGGGAGGGCCTTCTGGAAGCGCCCGTTGCGCGCGCGCACGACGATCCGTCGATCATTGACCACGAGCGAGACCGTGGAGATGTTCCGGTTCTCAAGCTCTCCCTCGATGAGGATAACCGGCGGCGAGTCTGGAGGTAGGATGTGTCCGTCCCGCGGGCTCGCGATCGCGATCCCGTCAGGCACTCGGGGGCGGACGTACTCGAGCGTAATGGTGTCTTCAGCCCTCACGCCCCGCCAGTCTTCGGCCACCGCACGGATATGGTTTAGGCCCGAGTCCAGGAGAATCGGAACCCGGAAGGATCCATCGTGGACGGTCACTTCCTTGGCGGTATCGTTCACATAGAGGAGGAGCCGAACCGGGACCGTGGCCAGCTCCGCGTATGCGCCGCGCACGCTGCAGGC
>JAHWYE010000197.1 GCA_020028195.1 Nitrospirota bacterium | reverse complement strand
GATGAACAGAGTCCTCGAGAACCAACTCACGAGCCCCATGACCCACGATAAGCCGCTGGTCTTCCATGTCGATAAAGGGATCTGCTATGCCATGTTCGCCTATGACGTGGGACGATGGGTTGATCTGGATAAAGCCGAGGGACGCATTACTGCGATCAAACAGCGCGGGCGGATCAAGCACAAACGTCGGACCCCTCCTTATTTTGACTTTAGCCCGCTCCCCCTTCGAGTGACAGAAGAAGTGGACTCATTGGCCATTGGGCAGTACCGCACCAGCTCAACCGTGGATCTGCTGCTGTACGATTTTGCCGCGGTGTCCGTGACGTATAGCATTCCATTGGACGGAGGATTCTCTGATCTCCTCGCCCTGAGCCTCGACCTCTATGAGAACGAGGTACTCCTCGCAGACTCCAAACGTCGTGTCGAAGATCTGCTGGCCGCAATCGATGGAACGGTGGAACGGCCTTCAATTGCCAAGTCCGCGGAGAGCTATTCCATTTTCTTGATCGAGGCATCTACCCCCGCCTTCTATCAACACGACCTTCTGGCCACTCATATCCATGATATTGCCCAAGTGTTGCGATCCGAATCTCATCCTTTGGCAGAACAAGAAGTCCGCGATGCCAATGCCCAGCGCATTTCTTTCGGCCCAGACGATATCACCATCATCGATTGGAATGCGGCCCTGATCTTCGGGCAGGACATGGATGACGCGCAAGCCGTGTTGGAGTTCGCCAATGTCGAGCTACTTGAGATGCGGTTATTGGATCAACAACTGGACGACGCCCTTGATCAAGCCTATGAGGCCTTGTCCAAACGGCAGTGGGATCGTCTCGCCTTACCGGGCATGTTTCAAGCAGACCTCCGGCGCATTGCACGGTTGCAAGTTGATAGCGCCATCCTTTTCGAGCGAGTCACCAACACACTCAAACTCTTCGGCGACCAGTATCTCGCGCGCGTCCATCGCCTCGCGTCCCAACGGTTTCACCTCGAAGCCTGGGATGCGAGCATCAGCCGTAAATTACAAACTCTGGAAAGCATCTACAGTAAGGTGTCTGACAGCGCGGCGACGAGGCGCATGGAAGTGCTGGAATGGATCATTATCGTGTTGATCGCGGTCTCCATTGGGGTGTCGTTCCTACCCGGCTTAGGAGGTCATTGACCTCCCTTTCGCCAAGGGTCGCACGGCGACGCTGATCCGTCCCCTGGAGCGAGGCGGGGAGTTGCCAGCACTGCGGCTTACTGCACTGTCGTGAGTAAGAGGTGAAGGCGCTCCTGTTCCTCAGGGCGCAGACGAAGGAATTCCAGCCCAAACTCCCCAAGCAGAGACCAGCGAACGGCGGCCTGGTCAACCTTGATCGTGGTGTCCTCATGAGGCACCTGAATAAACAGGGCAATGTCGGTCCCGACTTCCACCCCGGTGACACTCGTCACCGCACACCCTCCCGCAGAGAGGTTGAACATGCTTCCCTTCTTGACGCCGATGCCTTCACTCTCAGGCGTGGCGAAGAACACGGGAAGGTCAACAGGGATGCGTGGGTACGCGCGTAGCTCCATCTGTGTCTCCTTGGTGACTGGACCTCTCTCTTTTGCACCTTGACTGTACTGCAGGGTCAGCGTGGGGGCAACAAAAGTTTCATTTCCTGCAACCACGTAAAGTTTTCTCCTCGACGCTCACGATCCTCCCATCCCCCATTGGGCACTTCTCGACAAATGCTGAGGCCTGACGGGCGGGTGTAACCTTTTCCCCTTTCGGAACGTCTTGATGGGTGAGGCCGGGAGAGTGACCCGGTGTCGAACCGGAACTCCAGGCACTCTCTTTCACCAAGGAGGTCATTATGACTGGCGGAGTCAAAATGTTGCTCGGGATCGCGGTGGGAACCGTGCTGTTCGGATTGACATCCTCCCTCGCGTGGGCGGACGGGTGGTCAGGCTGCAGGGGAGGCCGAGGCCATGCGGTCGGGATGGCTCAGCATGGCATGTCGGGCCACGGGGGAACGGCCTCACACGTTCTTCGTCATCTCCTCAGACATCAGAAAGAAATCGGTCTGACGGACGAGCAGGTCACCAAGCTCAGAACCCTCGCGCTTGACCAGGACCGCGCGCGGATTCGGGCGCACGCGGATGTCATGGTGGCGGAGCGGGAGCTGAGGGCGCTCGTCTGGGACGAGAAGACGGACCTCTCCGTCATCCAAGCCAAGCTCAAAGAGCGCGAAGCGATCGAAGCCAACCTGCAGTTCATGGGAATCAAGGCGAAACGAGACCTCTTCGCGGTGCTGACCGCGGAGCAGCGTGAGAAACAGAAAGCTCTCCTTGACCAGATCCGGCACTCCCATCGAGAGCGGATGATGAAGGCCGAAGGATGGGACCAAGCTGACTACGAAATGACCGCTGAGGGGATGGCGCCCGGACCTGAAACCGGATCTGACGATTCAGGCAGAGGTCATCAAGCCAGTTAACCCATGGGGTGTCGGGACTGCCCGACGAGCGGCCAGCCTGAGTGTCGTATCTCCCCTTCCGTGGATGGAGTATGATGCGAGGGCTGAGGAGGTGGCGGCCGGGTGGTCCTGCCTCGTTGGAGTGCAGACACTGGTGTCTGATGATCTAGAGATTATTCACCGGGTATTGCAGGGGGAGACTGACCAGTTTGCGGAGTTGATCGCCCGGTATCAGCAGCACGTGGTCAGAATTGTCAACCGGCACGTGCCGGCGGACCGTGTGGCGGAGGTCGCCCATGACGTCTTTGTCCGGGCCTACGGCGGCTTAGCAGGTTTTTCCGGTCAGGGCCCGTTCGAGCATTGGCTGTCGCGCATTGCCGTCCGGACGTGCCATCACTTCTGGCGAACGGTTCGGCGGGAGGAACTGCCGGTGAGCGCCCTGACCGATGAGCATCAGCAGTGGATGGAGCACGTGTTGGCCGCGGAATCGGAGGACCAATTTCGTGAACAAGCCAGGCGACGGGAAGCGGCGGAGTTGCTGCAGTGGGGGTTGAACCATCTCTCGGCCGACAACCGCCTCGTGCTCAGTCTCGTCTATCTCGAGGGCTATTCCGCTCGCGAAGCGGCCAACCTGCTGGAGTGGAGCATCGCCAAGGTGAAGGTGCGGGCGCATCGGGCCCGGCAGACGCTGCGCAAACTATTCCTCGAACAGGAGCGGCAACACGATGACACGACTCAGTGATCAGGACCTCAACAAACTCGAGCGCGCGTTGGCGGAAGCCCATCGGTCGCGCCAGGAGCCCGCTCTCGGCGAGGACTGGGCCCAGCACGTTATGCGGGATATCCGCCAGGGAGCCGCAGGGCACAGGCAGATGCTGCAGTTCACGGGGATTGATCTCCTCGTGTGGCGGGCTGCAGCGGTCGCGGCTGTACTGGCCATGAGCTTTGCCGGGTCTGTGTTGGTCCACACCGGCCAGGACACGGTCGAACTCGCGTCGTTGTTGTCAGATGCGTTCGAGGCTGGAGGGCCTCTCATCGAATAAAGCGAGGGTATGGAGGAAGAACCGCTATGACACGAGGGAAACTGTGGGCTGGACTGGTTGTCCTGTTTCTCGCTGGGTTGCTGACGGGGATCGTAGGGACCAGACTCTATCATCACTATGAGCAGCAAGACCGGTGGGAGCGAGGACCGGCCGCGATGCACGAGCGGATCATGAAGCGCCTGACACATGAATTGTCTCTCACGTCCGCTCAACAAGCTGATGTTGAACCGATCGTCAGTCGGGTTCATGTAGAGATCTTGCAGCTCCGTTTCCAGCATCAGCCGGAAGTCGAGCAGGTTCTTGCCCGAGGCATCGGCGAGCTCAAGATCAAGTTATCCCCGGATCAGCAGGCGAAATTGGATGGACTGTATGCCCGACTCCAACGGCGCTGGCAGGTCTCGCACGACTATCTGCAGGCGCATAAAAACCGGTGACACGGCCGGAGTAGGGGCAGAGGCCGGTGTGGGACTCTTCAAGGCATTTGGGCTTAACACGCGACCAGCAGGTGAGGGCTCACGTTGATCCATCGCGGGGCGGGGCGGGGCGCTCTTTCGACGCGTCAGGCTGTCCGAGCGCTAACGATCGCAAGGTCAGTCCAGCGAGGGCCACTTTGACGGCCTCATCGCGCCGGCGAAGCACATCGCCCACAGGATCCATCGAGTCGATCATGGCCAGCGCCCCTGCCGGGCCTCCTTCCCGGACTGCATCCAGGACCTCCTTGACGGAGACCAAATCTGGCGGCTTGACCAGAGTCACGCCTTCCGGTGCGGTCATGCGACCGAGAAGGCCCTGCTC
>JAHWYE010000196.1 GCA_020028195.1 Nitrospirota bacterium | reverse complement strand
GCGGGTCGCGCTGGTCGAAGCGTACGCCAAGGAACAGGGTCTGTGGCGCGATACCGATACTTCCGACCCTGTTTTCACCGACACCATCGAACAGGCTCGGCGCCCGTCATCCGAGCCGGAACTCACTGAAGGCTATCAGGAGTGGCGTAGTCGTTTTGCAGCAGAACGCCTTCGGGTCTTGTACTATCTCGGCCTTGTCGCCAATCCCGTCTTCATAGCTGCAGACGTTCTTCTCTATCGTGAGCATCTGCATACACTGCTCGTCATACGCACAATTCTTGAGCTGGGATTGCTGGTTTGCTTTCTTTTCCTTGTCCGAGCAGTCGCTCTGGTCAGGCCGAATGTGTTGTTGGTTCTCTGGGTATTAATAGGCAATCTTTGTATCAGTCAAATGACGATCGAGCTCGGTGGATTCCCATCTCAGTACGTCAATGGGCTGAGTCTAGTATTTCTGGCGGCGGCGGTTATTGTTCCAGTTTCGTGGCCGAGTCATTTGGTGGCTCAGCTTGTCATTCTGCTTTATTACTATGGCGCAAATTCCCTTCATGCTCTGACCCCTGCTGAAGTAAATGCCGCGATAGGAAACTCCTTCTTTCTGGTGTGGACTTGTGTCGCGTTGCTCTTTTCGGTGTCCATGTATGAGCGTTTGCAGCGGGCTGAATTTCAGGCACGGGAATCGGAGCGCCATGCCCGTGAGGAATTGGAGACCTCGCATCGGAAGCTGCTCGAGTTGGACCGACTAAAGAGCGAATTCTTCGCCAACATTAGTCATGAACTGCGCACCCCGTTGACGCTCAGCTTAGGTGCCTTCAAGACACTTCTCAAGCTTGCCCCCACGTCGCTAGGCGAGCAGGTTATCCAGTCTGGTCTACGGAACACGTCCAGACTCCTCTTCCACATTAACGAGCTTCTGGACCTTGCCAAGTTCGATAGCGGGCGGGCGGAACTTCGCAAGAGCTGTATAGACCTTGCCACGCTTGTGCGAAGCGTCGCAGCCAACTTTGAGTCAAGTCGAAAGAGTCGCGTCCACATTAAAGGGCTGAGCCAGCCGGTCGCAATCGAGGCTGATCCTCACCAGATGAAGAAAGTTCTGTACAACCTCCTGTCTAACGCCTTCAAGTTCAGTGATCCTGATGAGGGTCAGGTTTGGATTCGAGTAAACGGCAAGGAAGGCACCGTTGAGCTTGAGGTCGAAGACAATGGAATCGGCATTCCCGGTGATCAATTAGACCGAATCTTTGACCGCTTTACACAAGTTGAAGGAAGCGCCACCAGGCAGTACGAAGGGAGTGGGATAGGATTGGCCTTGGTCAAGGAAATCGTCACGCTTCACGGAGGGATCATCGCCGTTGAGAGCGCGCTGGGCCGAGGTTCGACCTTTACCATCACGATGCCTCGAGGCAAGGCTAACCCTGACAACATTGTTGCGCTCGAGGATGAGGAAATGGTCACGATCCCTCGCCACCGCGAAACCGAAGGAGAACGACCTCAGGCGGTGGCCTCCTCTCCATCGAGCGGCAACCTTCCCTTGGTGCTGGCGGTCGACGATAACGCCGACATGCGAGACTATTTGAACCAAGTGCTGCGCCAGCGATACCGTATTGCATCGGCCTCTGATGGTGCCGAGGGGCTCAAGCAAGCCAGAGTCTTGCGTCCTGACCTGATCCTCACGGACGTCATGATGCCACGCATGAGCGGCTATGATCTCTTGAAAGCCGTCCGGGCGGACGGCACCTTGCGGTCAATTCCCGTCATTTTCTTGACGGCCCGGGCAGGAGCGGACGCGCATGTCGAAAGCCTGGAGGCAGGCGCAGACGACTATATTGCAAAGCCATTTGATGAGAATGAACTCCTCGCACGTGTGGGTAATCTGATTCGAGCGCGTGCACAGGAAAGAGAACTTATCGAGCTTCAGAAGGAGAAAATAGCGCGATTCCTACCACCTCACCTTGCCGAGATGATCATCTCGGGTGATCGTGATGACTTCCTCAAGGGCCATCGAACTGAAATAAGTGTGCTTTTCATTGATCTCCGAGGCTTCAGCGCCTTCGCCGAAACAGCGGAGCCTGAAGAGCTGATGACGGTGCTACGGCAATACCAGACAGAAATGGGAAGGTTGATTAGCGAGTATCACGGAACCCTGGAACGGTTCGCGGGCGATTCGATGATGGTCTTTTTCAATGATCCAATCCCTGTTCCAAACCATGCCGAACAAGCGGTGCGCATGGCTATCGCCATGCGCGATCGAATGAACGAATTACGTGCGCAATGGAACAACCGAGGCATCGATCTTGGCGCAGGAATCGGCATCTCCGCAGGCTATGCCACTTTGGGTGTGATCGGTTTTGAAGGACGCAAGGACTATGCAGCGATTGGCCCGGTCACTAATCTTGCCGCCCGGCTGTGCAGCGAAGCGCAGCACGGCCAAATTCTGGTCTCAGGCCGCTTCTTACAGCTCGTCGAAGCTCTTGTCTGCGCGGAGCCGGTTGGAAACCTGACGCTGAAAGGCTTTCATCAGCCTGTTCCTGCCTATACTGTCACCGGCCTAAGAAATTGATAAGGTTTCTACTGAACACACTGCCTCCCTCAAAACTCCTCACATCAGCGCGTATTTGACATCTTCCACTGATCAGAGATCCTGATAGGCCAACTTGCACGCGTCTGCGAGTATCAAATCTCAAAGGGCATCGGCTCGAAGACGGTCTGCAAGGCAGATCCGAGCCTCTACTTCGCCCTCTAATGATATGTTCCGGCGACGCGTTGGTGACGTTCGACATCTCTCTTCCTCCTGATGGCTAAATGATTGCTGGTTGCCTGGAATGAACAGACCGCGGGCTCAAGGGACGAACCCGGGGCGTTATCCTAGGAGAGCGACCGGCGGTCTGTGAGTTCAGCCAGGCATCTAAAACTCCTTTACAACCGTATTCTCACTGGGCACAATCGGCGTGCCGGTCGGCATCTTGCGCGTCTGACGGTTCACTCATCGAAAAGGAGAAATGCAATGGCACCTGACAGGATTCACTCGGTTGTGGCCAAATACTTTGCGGCCACCCGCGCGATGGATTTGGAAGCGTGGGTCGCTTGCTTTGCGGAGAATGCGACCAGCTACGAGCCGGCGGCTCCCGCTCCCCTTCAGGGCCATGCGGCACTGCGCCAGTTCTTCCTCGGGATCGTCGGAGCGTTCCAGAAGGTCGGCATGACGGAAGACCATGTCTTTGTGTCGGGCAACAGGGCAGCCGTGAAGTTCACGGGGCGCGGCATCGGAAAGAATGGCCGAGAGGTCGTCTTTGAGGGAATCGACGTATTCGAAATCAATGATCGCGGCAAGATTCAGACGTTGTGGGGGTATTGGAATCCGGCGGATATGATGGCACAACTGCAGGGTTAATACTCCGCAGATCTCGTCATGAGCTGCCATCCCTGCTCAACCCGAAGAGGAGAACCCAATGAGTCCTTATAAAGAGCTGAACCTGAATTTGACCTCCAACCAGCAGGCGCTCAAAGATGGTGTACATCGCATTGCGAAGGAGGTGCTGCGCCCCACCGCGGTCACCCTGGATCGGATGAGTGATCCGCAAGAGGTGATTGCGCCAGGCTCGCCGATGTGGACGGCGCTGAAAGCGGCCTATGCACAAGGGTTCCACTCGGCGCTCATCCCGGCTGAGTGTGGCGGCTTAGGACTGCAGGGCCTGAGCCTGCACATCGCGCTCGAGGAACTCGGGTGGGGGAGCGCCGAGTTTGCGGCCAGCATCGCAGTCGCCGGATTCCCATTCGCCTCTGTGGCGGCTACCGGCAAGATGGACCTGATTCAGGAACTGGTGATGCCCTTTGTGGCCGATAAAGAGGCGCGTTTTGTGGGCTGTTGGGCGATTACTGAACCCGATCACGGCTCGGATCAGTTCATGGCCAGCACGCCGCAGTTTTATGATGCGAAGATTTCCGGCCAGGTGACCGCGAGCCTTGATGGGAACCACTATGTGATCAATGGCGAGAAATCCGCATGGGTGTCGAACGGGACGATTGCCACACATGCGGTCACTTATCTCACCCTCGACCCCTCCAAGGGCCTGGCCGGGGGCGGCGTCGCGTTCATCCCGCTGGACCTTCCAGGTGTCTCGAAGGGGAAGCCACTGGACAAGCTGGGCCAACGGGCTCTGAACCAAGGCTCGATCTTGTTCAAGGACGTACGCATTCCCAAACGCTATCTACTGGTTGATGCGTCGGCCTACGAGATGGTCCTCCACCGGACGCTGGCCCTCACGAACGCTGCGATGGGGGCGATC
>JAHWYE010000036.1 GCA_020028195.1 Nitrospirota bacterium | reverse complement strand
CTCCAGCGCCTGAGCGAACGCCAACTGTCGCTTGAGGAAGGGTATGACTACGAATATGCGCTTGCGCTGGTCAAAACTTCCGCGTCGCTCGTCTATACCATTCACTTGAGCTTGAAACACGGATTGATTGCCGTCACAGATTCGGCAGCCCACTCTCGCTTGCTTGAGCGCACCTGCTCAAGAGATCAGATTTCCATCAACTACCGGTTAATCGCCCGGGAAGGATACTGACATAGGGCCGTACTGCCTTGGCATGGCCCTGGTGAGTTTGATAGAATAACGTCGCTATGGCCAAACCTCCGCCCCCAGCGGCGATCCCGGAGACGATCGAAAAGCAAGGTACTGGCACAGGCGATGACCTGGAAGCCCGAGTCATTGTCTATAACTGCAGTTGCCATACGTACCAACAGGTAATCACCCTGTTCTGCGAAGCGATTCCGGGTATGAATCCTCACAAAGCGTTTGAGTTGGCTTGGCAGATTGACCACCAGGGCAGTGCTACAGTCTATACGGGGGACTGGAAGACCTCAGAAGGTATTGCCAAGCATCTCGTCGGAGGCGGGCTGCTGGTAGCGGTTCAGTGACAGGGGATGAAGAGCTGAATGGAGCTGGACTATCGGTGAACGGCCCTTCGCGCCGGCTTTCTCCTGGCGACTCGGCGGGAGGCCCGTGAAGTCCTCTTCTTGACCCTTTTCCGGACGGTGCTCTTCCCTGGTTTCTGATGCATGGGAGGAAAGAACGGTAAGCGCCCGACCTTATTCAGCATTTCTCCGCTATAGACCCTTACCTGGTATAACTCGAAAAGCCTGCTAATCGCCTTTGGATCGCCCTTTCTGGCCAGATTGAGGAGTCGTCTCCGCTGGTTCAGTTCTTCTTCTTCAGTATGGGAGCCAGCTCGTCGTTGCATTTTCACGCCTTCCTCCGTCCACGCTATCACCAGGATGGACTGGCAATAAACTGACAGAGGTCATTATATCCACCAACCCGTCATTTTACCAGGGGAAATAAACTTAACCACTCAGAATTCCCAAAAAAACCTGGCGATTCCGACACAAGTCGACACGAGTTTGCCTATTGTAAGTTATTGAAAACATTTAGCGTACCCTCTGTCCAACCAGAGCCATTGGCCCTTTACAATCAGGGTCACAAGGCAAGCGGTTGTATGTCAGGAACTAGACAATCTATAATTCGGGAATCCATTAACCAAGGAGCGACACCGATGGAAACGTATCAGCGCGAAGAGAACAAGACTGATGTGAAGGATGACCCGCTTGCACGCGAGCTGTTGCGCAAAGCCTTTGAAAAAACCGCCCGTTGGCAACATGATTTCAAGGGATTTACGGCTGACCTTACGGTGAACATCAACGGCAAGGAATCACGGGGAACCGTGACGGTCAAGGGACCACGGGACGTCAGCGTGGGACTTTCCGATCCAGAGCTACAGAAGTGGGCGGAAGGCCAGATTGCCATGATCGCCGTCCACCGCGGGCCAAGAAGTTTCGAAGAATCAGACGGCAAGTATGCATTGACCTTGGGCAAGGACAAGGATCATCCGATGGGACCGAGTCTCGTGATCAACGGAGACGGCATGCACTCGTTCTATCGGATCAAGGGCGACCGGATCACTCAGATCAACCGGAAGATGGCCCACCCCGGCATGTCGCCCGTCGCCTTCACAATCAACGTCGAGGACAGCGCCATCACGCAAGACGGGAAGTTTCTCACCACCCGCTATACCGTCTATTACTACTCGCCACAGGACGGAAAGCTGGCCAACGTCGAGAGCTTTACCGACACCCACAAGCGCGTGGCCTCTTCGGACCTTCCGGCAACGCGGCGCATTATTTCCTATGAGAACAGTGAAGTGGTGACTAAAAGCCTCGCCTTTGAGAATCATAAAATGCTCTAACGTGGACCTGCGAACCCACTACCCACGCAGCGTGCGAGCGAAACTGGGAGGCTATGTGCACCTGGGACGGATGATTGACAAATGCCGAGCTGTCCTGGCGGGCACCCATGGAGAATACATTTATCCCTGTCCGATGGATAAACGGCTGCTGGACTTTGCCAGACTGACGGCGGATCAGTTCACTAAGGCGGTCCAAGGCAGATCGTCGGATCAAGCTGCCGCAGACTGGTTCGTCGAGAACGCTGCTCGGCATTCTCAAGCTGAAATCGACGCCTGGAACGACATGATGCTGACACGAGGACCGGACACCGAAGAGAAGTGGGTGTATTTTCGGAGGTGCCTTGAAGCGGTGGCCCCGAGTCGTACCGACATCACTAGCTGGGCAGACTTGTTGGACCTGGAGGAACGACGACCAGTCCCGATCCAGGGCGCCGCTCTTCGCTAAACGTGAATCGTTAGCCATCGAGTCGCTGCTCAAATCTCTTGCGATTAACGGTTCACGAATAACGTTTAACGGGCCTCACTTCAGCCCTTCCCCTCCCATTCCTCCTCCGAAGCCGCCGAAGTTGCCGCGGAACCCACCTTGGCCGCTGCCCCAGAACTCTCCTTTGTGAATGCGCCGAAACGGATGGCACAAGTCCGGGCGGCTGACCCACCAGAGGAAAGCCAGGGCCCCGGTAAAGCTTATGATCGTGAGCCAGAGCCCCAGCCCCTTCACATGGTACCGAGGAGGCGATCCAACACGGATATCCCGCGCGGCGGATGCTAAAGCCACGGTAATGCGATACAGTCCTTCGCCGTAGCGACCGGTCCGAAACGCCGGGTCCAAGTACTGGCTGGCGATCTTGGAGAGCACTGGTGGAGGGATAACCGCGATCATGTTTCGCCCCAACGTCACGGTCGCCTGGCGCGCCTCCACCACTGCCAGCAGCAGGATGCCGTGGTCCTGCTGCGCGGTTCCTATTCCCCAGCGCTGGTAGAGGGCCTCAGCATAGTCTTTCGCGGTCGAGTAAGGCGCGACCGCGTTGACCGTGACCACAACCATCTCAACCCCGGTTTTTCGCTCAAGATCCTGACACACCGAACGCACGCGAGCTTTCCAGTCAGCCTCGACCACTCCTGCGTGGTCACTCACGTAGCCAAGCGGTTCAGGCAACGGCGGCTTCCCCTGCGGCAATCCGCTGGCCAACCCTGGTGCGAGCACCATACTCAGCGCGACCGCCCAACCGAATCTACTCCCCCTCATGCCTCACCTCTTACACCTTTCGCTTCGCGCTTGTCTCTCATAGACGACCCTGTGCCTTCAATTGTTCTACCCGTTCAATCAAGGTCTGGAGGGATGAAACGTAGCGTTCGAATAGGCGGGGCATCTCCAATGAACCAGGGGAGATCAGTCCCCGCTTTAAATGCAGCACGTCTTGAAAAGCCACGGGGTCCAATCCCATGCTAGGCTGGAGACTCTCAAGCAAGGCGTCGGTCATTCTAGGGATTGGGATTTTCAAAAGCCGACACAGGCCTCTCAGACAGGGGAGCAGAGCTGTGAAGGAAAGCGGCAGCAGAATTGCGGCTCCTTCCGGCTTGCCGGCCCCTTCCACAAATCGCTGTCGGAGCCTCAGGAGGTTTCCCCGGATCTCCTGCTCACACTGCACCAGTAGATTGCGCAGATCTATGGCAAGAGCAGGAAAGGGATCACGACCAGCAAGCAGTACGTGCTGTTCCTTGATCTCAAGGTACTCCAGAGGAAAAAGATCCGCAGACGATCGGAGCTCTTGTTCTGTCAGGAACAGCGGGACCACAATCTGTTCTTTACTCCAACGGCGATGCTCCTTGCCATATCGCTGCAGGACCCCAATGTCGTGCTTGGACAGAAGGAGGAGCAGATTGATGTTCGACCGCCCAGGACGGTAGTCGCCATGAGCAGCGCTGCCGTATAGAATCACGGCCTCTAGCGAAGGACCAAAGAGATCGGTCACATCCGTCAGAAACGATCGGAGCGTTTCGCGAACGTCAAGTGGAAGGCCTTGGACAAACCCGTTACTCATGACCCATCACCGATTCTGTTGACAACTTGTCGGCATGGGGATCAGGCAGGAAACCGACTGCCATCAAACGGTCGAGTAGCCCAAACGGAGTAGTCTTGCGCAACCCGGCCGTGGTGGCCAAAACCCGATGCCGAAGCCGTCGGTTGCGATCCAGGGTCCTGAATACGCGATCGCGAAGGAGCGCTAGCAGAGGATTGCCCGTGTTCCAGAAGAGTACTTGCTCATCTGCCAGGTGCTGCAGCATCTCCACCTGAGGGCGCCGGCTCCGCTCATATGCCCCCACGGCTTCAGCGGACCAGTCCCCCCGTTCCAGGCATGACGGGATGAGATCTGCCAGGCTCATGGCATCCGCCATAGCCTGCATGCGCCCCTGGGACGCATGGGGATTCATGGCATGTGCCGCATCGCCAATCAGAGCCGCCCCGTCGGCTACCCATCTGGCTGTCCGGACCCGCGCTGTGGGCATATATGCGGTTTGGTCCCAGTCCACGAGGCTTTGGACCGTCTTTTCCAACCCTGGGTCGATGGTCAGCCATTTCGCTCGAAGCGCGTCAAGGCCGGCGGCCTTCATCGCCGGCATCGAACCGGCCTGGATCATATAAAAGAGATAGACCTTCCGACCGGCAGCAGGGAACAATCCAAAGATCGTCCGGCGACCGACAAAGTAGCGGGCTTCGTCCATCTCGTCAGGACTGTCCAGGATCGCAATGAGATATCCTTCACGGTACAGGTGCAGACGTGACGGGATCCCTAGCGCCTCACGGACTTTGGAGAAGGCTCCGTCCGCGCCCACCAACAACTTGGCCGAAATGGTCAGGGGCTTCCCCTCGCACTCCGCCTCCACACCGACCACACGTCTCCCTTCGCGGAGGAGTCTCTTGAACTGCACTCCGTATCGCAGCGCACCGGGGGCACGGGAATCAAGAGCTCGCAAGATCGCATGATGCGCAACATTCGGCAACGTGACGAGGGCGCGATTATACGGTGGCGGCAGCATGTCATAGTCCACTGTACAGAGTCGCTCACCTCCGGCACGACAGAAGTGGAACAGTCGGACGGACTTCGTCGCATCGGGCAGAAGTTGTCCCAGCAACCCTAGACGATCCAGCACCTGCTGGCCGTTGGGTTGGATGATTTCGCCTCGCAGGCCGCTGGGTGGCCCAGCAGCCTGTTCCAGGACCAGAGTGCCGATCCCTTTCTGCGCAAGGGCCAAGCCGAGCACGGCGCCTCCCCCGCCCGCCCCCACGATCACAACCTCTGCTCGTTCCATCGTCTTTGTGTTCATTCACCCTTTGCTGGTTATCGCCAGGCTGCGTAACGAACCGGATCCTTCCACATCGTCAGGAACTTGTCCCGCGCCTTCGCACTGGTGATCGGATCGGTAATCACGTCCAACCGCTCGTCGTTGTAGCGGTGACCGCTTGTCGTCTGGTTCATTGAACCGGACGTGTTGACCTCGTCATCCACCACCACCTGTTTCAGATGCATCAGGCCGTCATGTTGGTTCACCCGGATCGGAATGCCGGCCAGACGCAGGGTCTCAAGGGCAGCTACCTGTTTGGGATCATTCAGTTTCTCTCGGTCCGTGATCACCCGAACATCCACCCCTCGTTTCTTCGCAGAGACCAGGGCCTTCACGATAGGTGGATAGGTGATGCCATAGACCGAGACATAGATGTATCGCCTGGCTCGTTCATAGATGGCGACCAATTTGTCTCCGGGTAGATCCTCCGGAGCGTAATAGATCTCAATGGTCGCGGCGTGAAGGGGAGGGCCAGTGGCCGACCAGCTCAAGCAGACCCCTGCTGAAACTGCCAACAGGCACAGGACGCTGAGTCTCATCCCTGATCCAGTGTGAGCACCGACCGTCATGAGCATAGAGTCTCTTCAATCACCAACCCGGTCAGAAACTTTGACTTGACCTCGGTGGTGCCCGTAGGCTTTCCTTCGACAATCAATCTTCTCATTATGCCCTCTCCCGACGTGTTGCCCACCAGAATGGCGCCGACCAGCTTGTCTTGGCGCAGGACCAGTTTCCGGTAAATGCCTTTTGCCTGATCGCGGCCACTCAGAACGACGGTGCCAGGAGAAGACAGTTGCGTCAGGCCTAGCACAGTAACCCGCAATCCGCAAAATGATTCTGAGTTCGAGAGAATGACTCCCCTGTACTCATCCCCACCACCGGCCATGAAGGCGCCGGCCAACTTGCCCTGCTCTATGGCATTGTTCCAGTTCGTCGCAACGCGAAAGAGGCCCGACACCGGATCGTAACCCTGTGCTGCATCCCCGGCCGCGAAGACCTCCCGAACATTGGTACGAAATTCGTGATCAATGAGAATGCCTCGGTCAGTCCTGATGCCGCTTCCCTGCAGAAACCCGATGTCGGGCTGCACACCGATGGCAACCACCACCAACTCGGTGTCAATATGTCGGCCTTTGGAAGTTCGCACCCCTGCAACCCCTCCGTTCGCTCCGTGGATTTCAATGACCTCTTCTCCTAGGGAAACCTCAATGCCTGCTTGAGCAAGAGCCTGCTGGATGAGCTCAGATGCAGTCTCGTCCAAGACCGGTGCCCAGAGGCGAGGTTCCCGCTCCAGTAGGACAACCGGTCTGCCTCGTTGCCGGATGCCTTCGGCCAGAATTAGCCCAAGGACTCCACCGCCTACAACCACGACCG
The DNA here is from genome assembly GCA_020028195.1 of Nitrospirota bacterium. Taxonomy (GTDB): domain Bacteria; phylum Nitrospirota; class Nitrospiria; order Nitrospirales; family Nitrospiraceae; genus NS-7. The sequence goes on along the minus strand of JAHWYE010000036.1, from coordinate 3,662 downwards.
ACCGATCCGTCCCTGTCAGCCGGTGGATCAGCCCTCTGGCGTCTTCCCACGTCCGCATTGTGGTCACCCCGGATACCTGGGCCCCAGGCCAGTTGACCGTCAGAGGAAAGGAGCCAGGCGCCAGAAGCAGCACGTCGTATGGGACACGCTCGGCGCCTTCTAGTTCGACCCACCGCTCGGTTGGTTGCAGCTTCGTGACGACGGTACGCAGCCGGACGATGATGCGCTGGTCTTGGTAATAGGTCTCCGGGTGCAGGGGCATCTGTGCGTCGGACGTGGAGCCCCCGATGTAGGTATCCAGTTCTGTGCGGTAGTAAGGAAGGTCCTGATCCCGGTCGAAAATGAGAATCTCTCCTCCCGCGTCCTTGGCTCTGATGGCTGTGGCGGCACTGACTCCGGCCGGCCCACCTCCGACAATCACGTACCGCTTCACGGTTTCCCATTCCTCCACAGGCCTGTGGGAGGGCTCCTGTCAGGAGCTCTACCTCAACCTCAGTACTACCACCGGTTTCCCTGCAATCACTCCACTTCGAAGAGCTCTCGGAAGTGGTCCTCTGCGGCGTTCCAGGCTTGAGGAGAAGTTTTGTTCAGCCAGTTCTTGAGGAACGCCTTCTGGCCAGGGGTCAGCAGTTGCTTGATCTGGTGGGATCGTCCTTGGAGCGGCTGAAGAAAGCCTGCGCGCTTCTTGAAGTCCAGGGTGGCTGTCCGTACATAGACATTGGTATAGGCAGTGGGAGCCCCATCATCACCTTCGCCCTGGACCCACACAGAGATAAACTTCTCGAAATGCATCCCGGCACTATCGAGCGCTGGCTCGGTGTCGTGAAAAAGCTCGTTCTCGGACTGCTCCAGGGGTTTCGATTCCTGCGCCCGAAACATGAAATTTTGCTTCCACATACAGAGAGCTCCGCTCTGAAAAGTGGCCATACTGTAGGGCAAGGGAACGGAAAGTCAAGGGGCGACCAGGCCGAATTGCTCTCCTCTTTGCCACGACATCTTTATCCGGGTTCGTCGTACACTACGCATCACGCCAGCGATGGAGGCGGGACTCGCTGATCACGTGTGGAGCACTAAGGAGAACGCAGGACTTCTGGATCATGATGTCTAAGAAGGCACCGATAATCATACGCATCCGTATATTGATCGCTGGGATTTTGTGGATGATCTTTCCATTTAGATTCTATAGCGGAGCAAATTGACCCACTACCCGAGATTCCCTCTCCTTGACAACCCCACACTTTGTTTGTTAGCGTGTGGAAATTCCCCTGTCTGTAGGCCAAGTTGGGAGCTTTCATGCAGGTTAAAATCAACGGAAAGGCAGAGGAAGTCCAGGGAGCCACTGTCCTGGACCTGCTCAAGGCCAAGAACATTGATCCCCACATGGTAGCCGTTGAATTGAACAACACGATGCTGGAGCACGATTACCTGGCCACGACCTCCGTTAAGGAAGGCGATCAGGTGGAGTTCCTCTTCTACATGGGGGGTGGACAGTGACGGTGCAGGCGCACAAGGAGATCACCGAACTCATTGGTGGGACTCCGCTGGTCCGTTTAAACCGGCTCTCCCCAGAGGGAGCAGCCACGATTTATGCCAAAGTCGAATCATTCAACCCCGGAGGTAGCGTCAAGGATCGCATCTGCTTGAACATGATCAACGAGGCGGAACGCCAGGGGCGGCTGAAGCCCGGTTCTACCATCGTAGAGCCGACCAGCGGCAACACCGGCATCGGCCTGGCGCTGATCTGCGCGGTCCGTGGGTACAAGTTGATCCTGGTCATGCCGGAAAGCATGAGCATGGAACGGGCCAGTCTCTTGTCCTCCTACGGCGCGCAGTTAGTCTTGACCGCCGCTTGGGAGGGGATGAAAGGTTCGATCAAGGAAGCTGAGAGCATCGTAGGGCAAAATCCGTCGTACTTTATGCCAGACCAGTTCTCCAACCCGGCGAATCCGGCGATACACCGGCGCACGACCGCGGTGGAGATCTGGGACGCGTTGAACGGTAAGATTGACGCCTTTGTGGCTGCGGTCGGAACCGGAGGCACTATTACCGGCTGCGGAGAAGTGTTCAAAGAGCGGAATTCGCGAGTCCAGGTGATTGCGGTTGAACCGGCCGGCTCCCCTGTTTTGTCCGGGGGAGACCCAGGCCCACACAAAATCCAGGGAATCGGTGCCGGCTTTATTCCGAAGGTCTTAAATCGCTCGATTCTGGATCGTGTGATCACGGTCACGGACGACGAAGCCTACCAGACCGCCAAGCTGCTTGCCAAGAAGGAGGGGCTGCTCGTCGGCATTTCGGCCGGCGCCAACGTGTTCGCGGCGCAGAAAGTGGCCCAGCAACTCGGATCTGGCCAGCATGTGGTGACGGTGCTTCCGGACACGGGCGAGCGCTATATCAGTATCGAAAAGTACTTTAATATCTAAGAGATCACGTTAAACGTTATTCGTTAAGTGAAAAAGTATTAGGTGCGAATCATGACCTCGCTTAGCGGTTCACGTTTAACGATTCACGAGTAACGAATAACGTCTTTAAAGCATGGAATTCACCGACGAACAGATCACCCGCTATAGCCGGCACATCCTGCTTCCCGAAGTCGGCGGCAAAGGACAGAAGAAGATCGCCAAGTCCCGCATGCTGATCGTCGGAGCCGGCGGCCTGGGCTCGCCTGCAGCTCTGTACCTGGCGGCTGCCGGCGTCGGCACGATCGGGCTGATCGACAGCGATGTTGCTGACCTCTCGAACCTTCAGCGCCAGATCCTCCACCACACACCGGACCTGGGCCGGCCCAAGGTGGTCTCAGGAAAAGAGAAGATCCAGGCGCTCAATCCAGATGTCAATGTGGTCACGTATGAAGATCGGCTCATCGCGAAGAATGCCCTGGAATTGATCCGCGGCTACGACGTGGTGATTGACGGCGTGGATAACTTCCCCGCCAAATTCCTGATTAACGACGCCTGCGTCTTCGCCGAGAAGCCGTTGGTGCACGGTGGGATTCTTCGCTTTGATGGCCGCGTTTTCACGGTTATCCCCAAGAAATCCGCCTGCTACCGGTGCGTGTTCAAGAACCCTCCCCCGCCTGGCCTTGTCGCCAGTTGTCAGGAAGCCGGAGTAATCGGTGTGCTGGCCGGGATCATCGGAACAATCCAAGCGACCGAGGCACTGAAGTTGGTCTTGGGGATCGGCCGACCTTTGACCGACCGGATGCTGGATTTTGATGCCCGTCGCACATCGTTTCGAGAGATTAAGACCAGGCGAAACCCCAACTGCCCCCTTTGCGGGGAGCATCCGACGATCACAGAGCTGTTTGATCATGAACCGGAGTCCTGTGAATTGAAGCAGGCTAAGGTTGAGGCTTAGTCTAAGGAGGAGACCTCGACCTGAACCTCAGCCGTTCTGGAGTGTGATGCCATGGTCAAGATGAAAGCGCTTGTGTGCCGGGAATGCGGGAAGGAATACCCGACCAAGGCGATCCATGTCTGCGAGATGTGTTTCGGCCCGCTGGAGGTCAAATACAACTACAACGAAATCAAGAAAACCATCTCGCGGAAGAAGATTGAGGAAGGTCCTCACAGCATGTGGCGATACATTGACCTACTGCCGATCGAGGGTGGGGTAACCATCGGGCCTCACGCGGGATTCACCCCGATGGTGCGGGCCCATAACCT
>JAHWYE010000195.1 GCA_020028195.1 Nitrospirota bacterium | reverse complement strand
TCGCTCATGGCCTCCAGCAGGCTGCTCTGCGTCTTGGGAGTGGTCCGGTTGATCTCATCTGCCAGGACGACATTGGCGAAAATAGGGCCAGCCATGAACTCGAAGGTTTGCTTCTGTCGATTAAAGATGGACACCCCAAGGATATCGGATGGCAGTAGGTCGCTCGTAAACTGGATTCGTTTGAACGAGCAGTCTAGAGAACGGGCTAGGCTGTGGGCGAGGGTGGTCTTTCCGACTCCCGGGACATCCTCGATTAAGAGATGGCCCCGTGCAAGCATGCAGACGACAGCTAATTCGATGGCCTGAGGTTTGCCTTTGATGACACGCTCAATATTATCCCGTAAGGACTGGATTTTCTGGGTTTCGTGCATCGGTGGAAGCCGCGACTCAGAAGAGAAACAGATCCAACGTGAGCTCAGTGGAAAAAGTCTAGCAGACGACGGGGAGGCGGTCAATTTTTTGGTGGTATTGCCTGAAGTTCCGTTGGTTCCGCCGGTACCAGGACCAGGAACCATGGCGGGGGCTCCTCCGTCATGTCTTTGAAAAGGCGCGCGGTCCGGCTGCATGGCACTCCTTCGAAGACTGCACCGCGGCGAACCTCGATGTGCCGGAATCGGTAGTGACGCTCCTGAACATCCGGCGTTGTCAGCACACGAGGAAGGTCATGCCTGAGATCCGTCAAGTTCGAGAGAACCACAGATTCGCCAACCGGCAGAGTGGACAAGCTGACGTACAGAGGCCCGAACAACTCGGCAATGATGGCCGGACTGAAGATCACGTCCGTGGGCCGCATTCTCGAGTCGGCCACGAGTTGGGACAGAAGCTCCCAGAATACCTCTGCGTCCACCGCTGAAAGGACGCAGAGTTTGCCGTGTCTTGAAAGCAGATCGAGCAGAGCAAGAGGCCCACGGATCTCGAATTTCCAGGGTGGGAAGAGCAGCGTCCGACCGCCATGCAGGACCTCGAGCGCCTCTTCGCCTTCGACGCGGACCGTTCGAAAAACTCCCTTGGTCTTTCTTAAGTGTTCTTCGATGATCGGTGGCGATACGCGGGAGGGTTCCAGCGCGAACGTGGGCGTGGCGGGAGCTTGGCATGTGGCGATCGTGTAGTGCGGCAAGAGGTTCGTGGCCTTTCCCAGATCGAACATATCCTGATCCCCCCAAAACTGAAACCGGAGACCGGGGGTCGGCTGTCGGAGAGACTTCAACTTGGCATGACCTGGATGCAATGGTCCTCCCAGTTTGGATCCTGGTTTGAGACGATCGATGCAGTGCACGATCAGGTCCTGTTGTCGTTCCTGAAGGATCGGGAGGTACTGATCAACCAGCTCGGACGCGAATGACAAGTCGCCGGCACCGAGATCAAGCAGGGAGGCGACGTCTGCCTCGCGCAGCAGATCGAACGGATTGGGGCAGGTCCGAACGAACCGCTCAATCTGAGCCGCACTAATGGCTGGGACAGGCTCGGCCGAGCCCTCCTGACGAGCGAGCCCGAACAGGATGCACAGAGCACGCACGGCTTTGGTGGGAGGAAGCCCTGTGAGCTGGCGGAGCCCCTCTCCCGGAAGTTCCTGAATGCGATTGGCCGTCCCTTCGCGGAGAACACCGACGAGCTGGTTGCGGAGAGCAAAGGGGAGGGAGGGGGAATCCTGAATGGCTGCGGTGAGCCGCTTTAGCGTAAGCTGAACCTGCGGCTGTCCGACCAGGTTTCGGGACGCATCCCAGGCGTCCGGGTTCGCCTCACGGCATCGCGTCAAGCGCTCTCGAAACTCAGACAGGTGTGTCGGATCAAGATCCTTGGGATTACGCTGTGGCTCACGACCCATTAGGACTCGGTAGGGTTGGAGACCGGGCCTAGGACCGTGTGGTGCATGCCGTGGCCATACTCGGAATGGAGAACCCGCCTCAATTCGAGCCCGATGGGTTCATCCTGGTCTGAGAGGTTGCGCAGCAGGCCGATCACCATCTTGCGAAATCTGATGCCAACGGTGTACCAGTATCGGATAAAGCGACGCAATTGCTCCTGGGTCACGCTCCGTTGAAAGGCCTGACAGAAGGATTCGCGCGAACGGGGAGCGTCTTGAGCTCGGATTCCAGCGTCTCCACAAACCTGAGGTTGGCAGCCTGGTCGCACTCTGTGACATGGCTCCTGTCAACTGACTCGCTTCCGCAACGGGAGCGGGAACAGGGGCGGTGGAAAGCAAGATAGCTCGCCGTTCGCGGTCCAGTCAAGGTCGCGGGCTTGCTGGCAGACAATTGGTATGGTAGTGGAGGAGTCAGGAGGATCAACCTGGCCGATGTCGAGACCAAGTAGCCGACAAACTTCGCGGATCAGCGTGATCCTCAGTCTGTCGGTCCTGCTGATAGGGCTGTTGCTCGTTGAGCCGTCTGGTACTTTGCCGACTGGTGTCCAAGCATCACCGGTTGAGGACTCGAGCACCCAGGCATTCCAGGAATGGCAGGTGCTGGAAGTCAAGACTGCTCGCGCGGTCTCGTTCCAGGATTGGATGACCGAACTCGTCTCGAGCGACGTGATCTACCTCGGAGAGGAGCATCGCAACCGGTCCCATGTCGAAGCGGCGCTCAAGATTCTTGACGCGTTCCTCGCGCGGGATCGGCGGCCGGTCTTGGCGATCGAGATGTTCGGATGGGACGGACAGGCCGGTCTGGACCGCTATCTCTCCGATCGGGAAGCCACGCGCGATCGGTTCCTGCAAGAGTCACGCTGGGAACAGAATTGGGGAGGCGCCTACAACGACTACGAGCCGCTCATCAACTTTGCCCGAGAGCGCCATCTGTCCGTGCTTGCGCTCAACCCGCCGCGTTCGCTGGTGCGACGGGTGGCCACGCAGGGGCTGGCCCGCGCCTTGGCTGATCCGGACATGAACCGTTGGGGTATGAGGAACGAACTCCTGTTCGATGAGCCAGCCTACCGCGACGTCATCCTCAAGCAGCTTCGCCTCTGTCACGCGGGACTCTCGGACGACGACTACCGCCGCATGTACGAGGCTTCGATCTTTCGTGACGAAGGCATGGCCAAGACCATTTCCGTCCACCTTCGCAGTGCTCAAGCTGGCGTGGGCCCAGTGGTTAGCTACACGGGCAGTGGTCACATCCAGTACCGGTTGCCGGTGCCCAATCGGGTCCAAAGGCGGCAGACCGGTTCCGTCAAACAAACCACCGTCTATCTGACATCCTTTGAGCCTGGTCGCGCGGAAGAGATCCGAGAGCTCCTCCACGACGCCATCGCGGATTATGTCTGGTTGACCCCGCTCGGCGCCCAAGGGGCACCGCGCCGCTGCAGATAAGTCTGCCGTTCATTTCTGCTTTGGCTCCCATGTACAATGACGACCGTCTTGTGCCGGTAGCAATAGTTGTCGAATTCGTAAGGCGTAAGGGGTGGGCGGCAACAAGAAACTTTCCGACAACCCACTCACGCCTAACCTCTCACGTTTCACGCCTCATGTGCTTTAGGGAGAAGAACATGGCCGATCAGGTCGTCATTGCGCAGCGAAGTCCCTATGTGACGGAGGTCGGGCCGGGCATGGTCTATTGGTGTCGATGCGGACGGTCCAGGACACAACCATTCTGCGACGGCTCTCATACGGGAACGGCTTTTCCCCCGATCGAAGTGGAGTTCAAGGAGCGACAGCGAGTCGCGTTTTGCGGCTGCAAGCACACGAAGAACCAGCCCTTTTGTGACGGAACTCATTCACGCCTCTAAAACTCAGCAAAGTATTGCCTCATTGGTATCTGTGGTAGCGCCTCCGCCTTCAGTGCTACGGGGAAGAGAGAGACACTTCGAAGCATGGAACTCATTGAGCGAATTCGGAGAAAGCTTGACACCACTGGGAATGAGCAGTAAACAAGATAATGAAGTCTAGCTAGGAGGCTTTCGGAACTTCACCCGGGCGGAGGTCCGATGCGCAGTAAAATTCCTTGCTCCGCTGACAAGTTGAGCCTGCTGGTGCCTGACATGATTCAGGCGGTGGTCGGGCCCTCAGCCTTCAAGATGGGGACCCAATACGTGTCTGAGAATCGTGTTCGCATCATCGAAGCGGATGAGGTCCAGATCTCTTCGTCCGTCATCGGGAATTCCGGCCTGCACGAGCAAACGATTCGGTTGAGGGACGGCAACCTGGTGACAAAATGCTCGTGCCCGCTGGAAGAACAGCCACTCTGCCGACACTGTGTGGCTGCCCTTTTGGAATATCACCGGTGGGTGCAACCGCCACCGTCTAGGGGGACTCAGGAGAGACCTTCGAGGGAGTCGCCCTCCCCACAGCAAAAGAGCGCGGCGTCTGCCACGGACATCAAGTTCAATGA
>JAHWYE010000194.1 GCA_020028195.1 Nitrospirota bacterium | reverse complement strand
GATACCAGGGCCTCCGCCGGTTATCGGTCCAGGAGTTCGAGAGCGATTACCTGATCCTGGAGTTTGCCGGCGACGACAAACTCTACGTGCCGCTCGACCGGTTGAATCAAGTCCAACGCTATCGGGGAGCGGAGGGCGAGGTCGCCAGGATGGACCGGCTGGGCGGGACCAGTTGGGCTCGCACCACGGCCCGCGTCAAACAAGGCATCGAAGAAATAGCGCAGGAATTGGTGGACCTCTATGCCAACCGAGAGGTCATCCATCGAACCGGGTACGGGACGGACAGCACGCTGACCCACGAGTTCGAAGCAGCCTTCGAGTACGAAGAGACGCCGGACCAGCTCCTCGCCATCGAGGACATCAAGGGCGACATGGAATCCCGCAAGCCGATGGACCGTCTGGTCTGCGGTGACGTCGGGTACGGGAAGACCGAGGTCGCCATGCGCGCTGCGTTCAAGGCAGTGGAGGACAACCGCCAGGTGGCGGTCCTGGTCCCCACCACCCTGCTGGCCCAGCAGCACTACGAGAATTTCTCACAACGCTTCTCGCCGTTCCCGGCCCGCGTGGCCATGCTGTCGCGCTTTCAGACCCCTAAGGAAATCAACTCCGTGCTCAGAGAGTTGGCAGCCGGCACGGTGGACGTAGTGATCGGCACGCACCGTCTGCTCCAGAAGGACGTGCAGTTCCGGAATCTGGGCCTGGTCGTTATCGACGAGGAACAGTGGTTCGGCGTGCGACACAAGGAGCGCCTGAAACAGCTCCGGACTCAGGTAGATGTGCTCACGCTTACGGCGACGCCGATTCCACGCACCCTCCAGATGGCCATGTCTGGGGTCCGCGACCTGTCGGTGATCGACACGCCGCCGACCGGCCGCTTGGCCATTCGCAGCCAGGTGCTCCGCTTCAACGAGACGGTCATCCGGGAGGCGATCATCCGCGAGCTCGGGCGGGGAGGCCAGGTCTTCTTTGTCCACAACCGCGTCGAGACCATGGAACAGATGGGGGCCTGGCTGCAGCAACTGGTGCCGGAGGCGCGCATCGTCATGGCGCATGGGCAGATGGAGGAACGGCTGCTTGCATCGGTCATGCTGAAGTTCCTGCACCGGGAGGCGGACGTGCTGCTCGCCTCGGCCATCATCCAGTCCGGCCTGGACGTGCCCAACGCGAATACGATCCTCATCAACCGTGCGGACACTTTTGGGTTGGCGCAGCTCTATCAACTCCGGGGTCGAGTGGGCAGGGCCGGGCACCAAGCCTACGCCTATTTCTTGACGCCGGACGAAGGAATGCTGAGCGGCGATGCGCAGAAACGGCTGGTGGCGATCCAGGAATTCACCGAACTGGGGTCCGGGTTCCGAATCGCGGCGGCGGATCTGGAAATCCGGGGGGCGGGCAATCTCTTGGGCAAACAACAGTCAGGCCACATCGCCGCCGTGGGGCTGGACCTCTATCTGCAGATGGTCGAACAAACCGTGCAGCGGCTCAAGGGCACGGTCATCGAAGAAGAGCCGGACCCGACCCTGCATCTGAACGTGTCCGCCTTCATTCCCGAGGACTACGTAGGGGACACCCATCAGCGACTCTCGCTCTACAAACGGCTGTCCTCCTGCCAACAAGTGGGCGATCTGGCCCTGCTCTACGGAGAGAGCCAGGACCGTTATGGTCCGCTCCCGGCACCGGTCGAGCGTCTGTTCGAAGTGATGCAGATCCGGCTGCTGGCCAAAGCCCTGCGGCTGGCTTCGGTCGAGGTGAAGCTCGGCACGGTGGCCATCGCCTTCGATCCCAAAGGCCGGGTGCCCGAGGCCGGCATCAGGCACTTGATGGACCGCTATCAGCGGCGGTTGCGCCTCCTCTCGCCGCTCTCCTTCGAACTCCGGATGCCGCAGCCCGACTGGCCGGCTCTGTTTCCCGAGCTGAACGAAGCCTTGCAAACTCTGGCAGGTCTATGATAGCTAAAGCGCTTGGTTTTCTGACTGGAGAGGCACACATGGCTTCAGTGTTCAGCATTCCGCGTTCAGCGTTCATCATGACGGGCGCCCTGCTCGCGTGTCTCATGCTCGCCCTTGCCGGCTGTGCCCCCCCGTCGCAGGATTCGCCGGTCCTGGTGATCGTCAACGGGAAGCCCATCACCCAAGGCGAATTCGACTTTCGGTGGTCCGAACTGCCTGACTCCACCAAGGCCCGCTATCAGAAGGAAGGGGGAAAACGAAAATTTCTCGACGACTTGATCGGTCGGGAGCTCCTCATGCAGCAAGCCCGCAAGCTCGGCCTGGATCAGAGCCAAGCCATCCGCGAGCGTCTGCAGCGGTTCAAGGAGCAGGTGATCCTTGACGAGCTGTTACAGCAAGTGTTGAAGAACCAGATTGATATTCCGGAAGCGGAGCTGGAGGCCTATTACATCGAGCACGGGGCTGTGCTACCGGCCCCTGAACGGATTCAGGCGGCGCAAATCGTCACGCACAACGAGTCTGCGGCGAAGGATATCAAACGGATGGTGGACGAGGGGATGGACTTCGCCAAACTCGCCCAGCGCTACTCGACCGACAAGGAGACCAGGTCCAAGGGTGGCGACCTAGGCCTCTACCGCAAGGGGTCGGCGGACCCACAAGTCGAAGCGGTCCTCCTGAGGCTGAGGCCCGGCACCGTCAGCGCGCCAATCAAGACCGAGTCAGGGGCATTTTACATTATGAAACTCATCAGTCGAGAGCCCGGGGATACGAAAGCGGTCCATGCATTGCGTGAACGACTGCGACAGGAGCTGTACGCGGAGAAGCGTCAGAAGCAATTCGGGGAATATCTCGCAAACCTGCGGGCGACCTCGACCATACGGATGGCGGACGCGTCCAGGTACGTGACCGAGGATACCGGCCACTGACTTGCCGTCGCCCGGAGCGCCACTCAACCATGTTGCGCACACGCATTCCTTCTCAGCAGCAGCGGCCATCGACGACCCGAGCGAGGGGCGCGCTCGCCTCGGCCGTGCTGGCCACCGCCTGCTTCATGCCCCTCGCCGCAGAGGCCGCTCATCTCGCGGATCGCATCGTCGCGGTGGTCAACAGCGAGGTGATCATGCTCTCGGAGGTCAAGGCCGAGACCACGGCTGAGGGAAAGCGCCTGCAGGAGCGGTACCGCGGGCCCGAGTTACAGCGCCGTCTCCAACTGGCCGAGTACATGACCCTGACCAGAATGATCGAGCGCAAACTGCAAATGCAGCTTGCCAAATCCAAGGGCATGGATGTCACGGACGAAGAACTCGTGCAAGCCGCCCGGGAACTTCAGCGCCAGGGAGAGAAGGTGGACATCGCCAACCCCGATGACAAAAGAAGCCTGAGAGAGCAGTTGACGATGATGAAAGTGATTGACCGGGAGGTCCGGAGCTCCGTGATGGTCTCGGAAACGGAAATGAAGCGGTACTACGAGCAGCACCGCAGCCGATTTTCACTGCCAGAAGAATACCGTCTCAGCCAGATCCTGATCCGACCTCGAAACGGTGAGCAGCCGGCTCAGACCCAGGCCAAGGCCGAGGCGGTCCATGCCGCGTTGAAGCAAGGGGCCGATTTTGCCGACCTCGCGCTCCGGCATTCCGACGGCGCAGAGGCGACTCGGGGCGGGAGCCTCGGCATTATCCGCCAAGGCGAGCTCCTTCCGCCGATCGAGCGGGCGGTGGCAGCCTTGCAGCCCGGTGAAATCGGCGAGCCGGTGGCGACGACCGAAGGCATCCATATTCTCCGCCTGGATGAGAAGAAACCATCACAGTTCCGCCCCTTCGCCGAAGTCAAGGCCGAGATGCAGGGCGTCGTCTTTCAGCAAAAGAGTGAGGACGTCTATCAGCTCTGGATGGCCAATCTGAAGGACAAGGCCTACATCGAGGTGAAGTTTTGAGTGCTCAGTCTTGAGTTTTGAGTCAAATAAGAACTCAACGCTCACAACTCAACACTCAGTAACTTGCGGATCGCCCGCCACAACTCATCACGACCCTCATGGGTAACGGACGAGTAGGGAATCAGTTCAGTTCCTTCCGGCACATTCAAGCTCTCCCGGATCGCAACCAGGCTTCCACGGCGCTCGGCTCGTGACAGCTTATCCACCTTCGTCGCCACCACGACCACCCGCAGCCCGAGCCTGCGCAGCCATTCGACGGTCGTCCCGTCATGGGGCTCGACTCCCCTGGCGTCCACCAGCAGGAGAACTCCGCCGAGTTCTGGTCGATCGGTTAGGTACTCTTCAATCATAGGCCCCCATTGCGCTTGAACCGACTTGGCTACCTTTGCGTATCCGTAGCCCGGCAGATCGACCCAGTAGAACTGCTTCAGCAGCGGATCGCTCGTGGTCACCCGAAAGAA
>JAHWYE010000193.1 GCA_020028195.1 Nitrospirota bacterium | reverse complement strand
CGAGGCATAGGTCACCGCAGGGAGGCTGCCCGCCACCGTGCTAATCGCTTTTTGGTCAGATCGAACCACCTTGGCTGATTTCAGAATCTGCCCCACGATGCCGAGCGCCTCCTCGAAGCTATGCCGGATGTGCTGGTACTGCGGACGGTCGATCAGTTGGATTGTGGTGTCTGGTCCACCTAGCGCTGACCACCGCTTCACTTTGCCCGCGAAGATGTCAGCTACCTGTTGGGTGGTGACCTCTTTCACTGGGTTTGTGGAGTCTACGACCACCGCAATCCCGTCCCAGGCAATGGGGATCGCAGACAAGTCGGGGGCGTTTTGCCCAGTCACTGCAAGGTGCGCTTTCCCCGACTTGACCAGTTCAATCGGGTCTGAATCCTGTTCCCACTGGATCTCCACGACACTCCCGAGGTGCTCTTTTTCAAACGCTCGAACCAGCCGTTCGATGACAGGGAGTTCCGGTCCGTTCCCCGCGATAATAATCGAGCCAGAGATAGCATCGGTGACTGGAACCAGGCCCATTGTCGTTGCCACGATGAGATTCACCGCCATGACCGCTCTGATCGACATAGAGAACTGCCTATCAGTCATCGCCTGCACCAAACAAGGAGTGGATCTCTGTCACAGGCCTGAGGAGGTTAGACCGGACATGAAGCTCTGTTCATTCGCGTGAGCACATCGAAATCATTTCTTCTTGGCCCCTCGTGATGAGGCCTTTTGACTTGACGAAACATAGACCAGTCGCCAAGCCTGGTGACAAACAGGTTTATAACACACTCAAGATGGAGGCGTTGTTGTCAGGAGGCGCTATCAGCGCTACTGTTGCGGAGTGGCTTCGGGTAATTCGACGTTGCCAAGCATCTTTCTCAACGCGAGCGCGGATTCCCAGGCTGTCTCGGGTTGCTCGGCCAGAAACGTCACGGCCCATTTTACGGCCGGGGCGGATGGCCTTTCCCCCTAGAGATGCAATTTGGCGCCGGGCGTATTGAGCAGAATCGCGAGGCCCTCTCCATTACCTCGGCTTCGTTGGCTTCTTCTTGGACTCAAACGATGACTCAAGGACCGCCCGGGTCTGCTCAGCCCGAAACTGTTTGAGCCGCTCACGGAGGACTCTATACCGACCAGCCAGGATCTGGGCCGCCAGTAACCCAGCGTTTTCCGCCCCCCCGATAGCCACGGTGGCTACGGGCACACCGCGTGGCATCTGCACGATCGAGAGAAGCGAATCAAGGCCTCTCAGGTTCTCGGTCGGGATCGGAACGCCGATGACCGGGAGATGCGTCTTCGCCGCCAGTATGCCCGGCAGGGCCGCTGCGCCTCCCGCACCGGCCACGATGACCTCGATCCCCCGCTCGGCCGCCTGCTCAGCATACTGAAACAGGCGATCTGGCGTCCGGTGGGCCGACAGTACCACCAATTCGCTCGGCACGCCCAGATGCGTCAGCACCGCCACCGTCTTTTCGAGCACCGGGAAATCGCTTTTGCTTCCTCCCAGCACACCGACCAGCGGAGAGGCCTCGCGTCCCTCCTCCGGCGCGCAGGGCCAGGACAGGGCTATGTGCAATTCGCCCGAGACCAGGCTCTGAGAGGCCTTGAGTTCGACAACCATCGGATGCCGCACGGAGATGGCTTGCCCGTTCACCCGCACCACTCCCCCGCGCTCGATGTCGGCCAGTATTCGTTTCAGTTCCTGAAGCCCGCTCCGTGCCTTTCCTCCACGCCGAGTTGCCATCTCATTCCCCCGCTACGAGCGAGTAACCCATCGCAAATCGCCACTCGCAAAAGAATCTAAACGTGTCGCGCTACCTTAACGTTCTGGAACTCACGGGTCAAGGCGAAAGACGCGAGAGCCGGGACCCCCGATGGGGGCTTGGGGCGTCCTTGACCAACAATTGACCGAAGACCGCAGAATCCTATATGATGATCATGTTGTCTCACAGATGAGGCGCCGCGGTGCAGCGGATCAGAACCAGCCTAAAAGGGAGGCTGAAATCGCTCGTCGAGCAGCCGACGGGACTGGACGAGATCGATGTTGACAACTTAGCCACCTCCGCCGAGCTGCAATCCTGGGAAGCTGTTCAGATCCCAGATCGGCTACGCTTCTCTGCCAGGCTTGCGATCAAGCTGTTGCTCCTCTTTGCCCTCGTCATCGCCTTCGTCCCCTGGACCCAGACTATCACGGCCACTGGTCAGCTCTCGGCCTACTCTCCCTACGAACGGCCTCAGGATATCGAGGCTCAGATCGCCGCTCGCATTCAGAAATGGCACGTGCTCGAAGGTGTACGGGTGAAGCAGGGGGACTTGATCCTCGAGATGAGTGACGTGGACCCTGTGTTTATGGCACCTGACCTGCTGTCTCTGCTCGAACAAAGGAGGGTCGCGGTGGAGCAGACCCGTCTGGCGGCGTTGGACCGTGCTGATCAGCTCGAAAAGCGAATTAAGGAGATGCAGAACCTGGTCAAGGCTGCAGTCCCGTCTGCTCAAGCCCGGGTGGTCGAGGCCGAGAACAGGGTCCGAGAAGCCGAGCAACGCGTGGCGGCGGCCAAGGTCGGCGTGGACACCGCTGAGTTGAACATAAACCGACACAAAGAACTGGCTGCACAAGGCCTTGTCTCGCAGCGGGAACTGGAAGTGACGATCCAGGCAGCCATTGCCGCCCAGGCCGAGATACAGGGCGCCCAAGCCGGGCTCACTGCGGCGAAACAGGCGATGAAGGCCCTGGCCTTTGGTCGCGACCAGATCAGCGCCGATGTGCTGCAGCGCCTCCTGGATGCGGAAGCCGCGCGGGCGGGGGCGTTCGCCGACGCCGCGAGAGCGGCGAATGAGTTGGCAGACATCTCACTTCGGCTCTCCAACGCTACTCAGCGGAGAATCGCCAGCCGCATCTTCGCTCCGATCGACGGCACGGTGGTACGAATGGCCGAGGTGGGGCCCGGCGAGACGGTCAGACCCGGTGACAAGCTGGTTCGGATCTCCCCCTTGAGCGCGGACAAGGCGGCGGAGCTGTGGGCTGACGGCATCGACTCTCCGCTGCTGAACGTGGGTCGCAAGGTGCGGTTGCTCTTCTATGGAATCCCGGCTATTCCGCTGCCGGCATGGCCTGAGTTGATGGCCGGCACCTATGGAGGAGTGATCAAGGTGGTGGACCAAGTGGACGACGGGAAAGGTAACTTCCGCTTTTGGGTGGTCCCGGACCCGGGGGACAGGCCCTGGCCCGAGCAGAGTCATGTGCGGCAAGGGACCAAGATCATGGGGTGGGTCATACTCAATCGGGTGCCTTTGTGGTACGAAATGTGGCGACGGTTTAACCTCTTCCCGCCCGATTACCAGGAGGGACCACCAAGCCTACTTGACACGCTCTTGCCCAAGGCTGGGAGAGGTGCCAAGTAGACACGCTCACAGGGCTCACTCACCGCTCTGGCCAGTTTTCCTCCAGGCGCTGTTCTCCAGTGCATTACCAGGTTGTGCAACGAAACTCCTCTGCACGACGGGCCTCAAGAAAGGAGAATCTCCATGATCCGGACGCTTTTGTTCGCACTGATCGGACTGTTGCTGCTGTTCTCTGCCGCGAACCTGCCCTCGGCAGTCGCTGCCGAGAACGCAAAGGCAAAAGCCTTGCCGCCGATTCCTTTGTCGCTTGAAGAAGTCCTTGCCTGGGTGGACCGGTCCCATCCGTTGCTGAAAGGATCAGGCACCGAAAAGATCGTGGCCAGGGGCAGGCTGCTCAGGGCTTTGGGTGCCTTCGAACCGACCTTGGTTAACGATTGGGAGCTGGAGCGTCTCACGCAGTCCGGGCAAACCGTGAACGTCGGGTTCAACGACAGTTTCCTGGATGTGCGGCATCCATCGGGCCTCAAGGCCATCGCAGGCTGGCGTGTCGGGCTCGGCCCTGTAGAGTTTTCAGATATGCAAGTCGGCGGCAACCAGCAACCGGTCTTGGGAATTCACCTGCCCTTGCTGAGAGGGTTGATGGTGAACCCGGAGAATGCCGAACTGAAGCGGTCCGGGCTGGCCGACCCTCGCGCTGACATCCAGATCGCGCAGACCCGGCAGGACCTGTTTCTAGCCGCCGCCGGGCAATACTGGGAATGGGTCGCCGCCTGGAAACTAGCTGATGTGCAGCGACGAGCGCTGAAGGTGTCGGAAGACCGGTATGGCCAGGTCGAGCAGCGCGCAAAGGCTGGCGCCGTGGCTCCGCTGGATGTGGTGGAGGCCAATCAGGAAGTGCAGCGCCGGAAGGAGATCCTCATCGCGGCCCAGCGGGCGATCGAACAGGAACAATACCGGCTGTCGATGTTTCTCTGGGACAAAGACGCGCCGGCCACCCCGGAGGCGGAACGAGTCCCCGAATTCCCGAAGCCAATCGAG
>JAHWYE010000035.1 GCA_020028195.1 Nitrospirota bacterium | reverse complement strand
CCCACCAGGTAGTCGTCAAGGCGAGAGACCACGCCATCCTGCCACTCGATCACCTGGGTCACGTCAATCGGACGTTGCGGGCGTGAGGGGGTGGATACAGGGCGAGTTTTCTTCTGGGGGACAGCGCGGCGACGCGGCTTGAGTGATTGCTGGTGAGCCATCCTCTTACCCGCAGGCGGGGATCACTTCGACGGTCGCGTTATAATCCGGTACACCGCTGGGATCAAGCCGCCCCGCCGGAACGAGCTTATTGGCTTCCGGCCAATAGAGCTGGACGGACCCTGGTTTCACCCGGTCAATGACGACACGGCCACGATACTCCCCGAGCTCGTTGCGTAAGATGACGATATCACCGGCGTTGAGCTTCAGGCGGGCTGCATCCTCCGTCGCCATCAGCACGCTGTCGCGGGCGGCACCGAGCAAGGGATCCACCTCAGCTGCAACCATGCTATTAAATTGCTTGCCACGTCTGGTGGTGAGAAAAAATCGGCCGGTGGGGATCGTCTCCTCCGGCAGATCTATCGGAGTGAAACGGCCTTTGCCGTCTGGCGTCCCAAACCGATCCGCCAGCAGGCGAGGTCCCCCGTACTGGACCTGGTCTCCCTTTTTACGAAGACCGGCGATCCCCTTGTAGGTCGGGCAGACCCGCTCGATCTCCTGCCTAATGTCCTGCGTGTCGCGCCACGGGAACGCCCGGGCTGCGCGCGCTGGATCGAGCTGGCGCGCCACGAGGACCGGGATTTCCCACTCGTCACGGGCCTCGCCGGGACGTGGCCCCGGAATCTCCGGGCTATAGATGATCCGACGCTCGCTGCTCGTCTCGGTGCCGCCACCGCGTTGCTCGTAGCGCGTGCGCGACGGCAACAAAACCACGAGGTCGGCTGGATCCTCCAGCATGGTGGAGCTCACGACAATGTCCTGATGGATCCGCAGGCCGATCCGGCCCAGCGCCCGGCGCACGCGGTCCGGTTCGGGCAGCGTCTCCAGGAAGTTGCCTCCGCTCTGCCAGAGAATGTCGAACTGGCCTTGTTCGGCAGCGAGGATCATGTGGGCAGCCCCCAAGCCTTTCCACGAGGGCGGGTGAAAGCCCCAGAAGTCCGGTGTGGCGAACAGCGCGGCGTTCGCGTCGTTGACCGGGTAGTTCATGCTGTAGGCACCGGGCATGGCGCCCATCTCGGCCCCGCCCTGCACCCCGCTGTGCCCGCGGATCGGCATGAGCCCGGTATGCGGACGACCCACGTTCCCGCGTGCGAGCTGCAGGTTCACAATCGCCTTGACGTTGTCCGTGCCGTAGCGATGTTGGGTGATGCCCATGCTCCATACGAGGATCGCATGGCGGGCCCGACCGAAGACTTCCGCAAATCGATACATCTCGTGGCGAGTCACGCCAGCTCCGCGTTCGAGGATCTCCCAGGGTAAGGCGCGCACTTTTGTTTCAAGTTCATCCCAACCGACGGTCCGGGCAGCGATGAACCTGCGATCGATCCAGTCGTTCGCGACCAGGTGCTTGAGCACGCCATAGAAGAACGGAATGTCGCCGCCGACATGGATGTGAAAGAAGGCGTCAGCCAGCTTCGTCCCGAACAAGGCGCTCTCCGCCACCGAGGGAATCCAATACCGCTCCATGCCTGGCTCGATGTAAGGGTTGACCACGAAGATCTTGGTCCCGGCTTTCTTCGCGTAGTAGAGGTACTTGAGCGTGACTGGCTGGTTGTTGGCGGTGTTCGCGCCGACAAAGACTATGAGGTCACTGCCGATCCAATCCGTGTAGGAACAGGTGGTCGCCGAGCAGCCGACGGTTTCCTTGAGCGCGGCCGTACTCGGGGCATGGCAGACGCGCGCGCTGGTATCAACGTGGTTGGTGCCGATGAAGCGGGCCACCTTCTGATGGGCGTAGTACGCTTCGTTGGTCACGCCGCGGGCGGTCAAAAACCACCCGAGGCGATGAGGATCGGCCTGGCGTATCCGCTCGGCGATGAGACTGATGGCCTCATCCCAGGAGACCCGCCGGAAGCCCTTGTCCCCCCGACGCCGGATCATCGGGACGCACAGACGCCCGAGGTTCCGGAGGGCTTTTCCCTTCAGGCGGCGCAGCGGGGCCACATCCTCGAGCAGATCCCAGTTCATGGCCGGCATCGTGTTCAGCCGCAGTAATTGCAACCGAACCCAGCACAGGTGCACATCCTTCATCGTCCAGTCGTGCATGCCCGTCGTGCCGAGCGAGCACCCGTCACAACAGCCGTCACGCAGAATCCGGTAGGCATACCCGAGGTTGTCCCGGCTCTCCCACACTGCGTCGAGGATGTCTTTGAAATTGTTCGGATGCTGCTGATGGAGCCCGAAGGGCACCCAACTTACCCGGTGAGATTGTTTTGCTGAGGCTCGCTCGTCATCCATGGTGCCGACGTTACCTGCCTGCTGGCAGCTATTGTAGCACTCCCATCCTGATATTCCTCCTCCCCATCGCTCTATTCCACGCGACCGACAGGGCTGGTGAGACGATCAAGAAGAGCTGATTCGACACCCAGAGGCGACAGGATTGCGAGCGCCGCGTTGTGAAGCAGCTGCTCATAGGCACCAGCATCGTATGACCACGTGCCATCAATCGTGGCGGCAGCCCGGACGCGGTCGTGAGGAAGGCGGGCAGGAGCGTCAGTGATGACATAATAGAGCGATTCTCCAGCTTGGAGCTTGACTCCATGTCCCAGGAGTTCTTTCGCCGCAATGGCGGTCCTGGTCTCATGGCGGTACGAGCGAGGGTCTTGTGACAATGACTTACTGATAACCAGTTCCTCAAGCCGCGCACGCCCCTCGCGAAGATAGTGACGGTACGCGCGGACGATCTCGATGCCCCGCGGGACTGCCTCCCGAAGCTCACGTAACGTCTTCGCGTCGCCGAGGCAACGAAGGATCTCGGCTTGAGCCCGTTTCACAACCAACGGGGCATCCGACCGTCTGACTTCTAGCCCGCGCACTTTCATCTCTCCTGTCTCAAACACACCGGCGAACTGATTATGGACCGGCATGCGCGGGTTGACCCGCGAAGGCAAAAACCCGATCCAATGGTACAGCCCTTCCACCGCGATCGGTAATCGAGTCCGTGCACTGATCGCCTGAGCTAATGCCTCATAGTCGGCGCGCGTCGCGCCAGGTTTGTGAAGCCAGAGCGAATCCACGATGGCATGGAGCAATCGGAATCCTGTCGCTTCGGCGCTCTCTTTCGCTTGAAGCAGGATGTCTCGGCTATACGCCGTGACCGATTCATGCGCTTCGATGCGACCGAACCGGGCATTCTTGTATCCCAGGTACCCAAAGGAAACGACCAACAGCCACTTGAGGGCGGTTTGCCGTTGGTCGAGCACCCATCGGGCGGCGGAGTCAGCGGTCGCGGCAAGCTGGCGCTTATACTGCGCCCGCTTGTTCAGCAGCGGCCTGAGAGTACGAGGGACTAATCCTTCTCGCTGACGGCATGTATGATGCTTGATCTCTGGGACACGCGCGAGGGGATCATGAGCACAGCAGGAACAATTCACCGTCTCAGGCGAGACGTTAAAGCGCACCATGATGCTGGGGTACATGGACGCGAAGTCCAGCTCTCCGACGTTCTCGTGATACCCGGAGAGGGGAGCGAACACGAGCCCACCTTGGTCCGTATGGAGCAGTTCCAGCGCTGACTTAAACTCTTCGGTTTGACGTTTCCGGTAGGGAATAAGAATGCTGTCACGGTGTGCATGCTCCATTTGCATGGAGGTGATCCCAGTCCCCGTGGTGGTCCTCGCCATGTGCTGGAGGGGCACTTTGGTCACCCGCGCTTGCTCGATCAGTCCCGCAAAGCCCGTCTCCGCCATCACGAAGCTGTTTTGCCTGTCGATGTGGAGCCGACCGTAGAGCGTGCGGGCTCCGGCGCTTGCCAGGATGCGGCCATACGAAAAATAGGAGCGTGGCGGGCGTATCTCCACGGACCGCATGGGATCGCGGTTAAGGGCCAGCGGAATCCTGAGCTGACTCGCCAGCATCAGCAACCGTGGGAGCAGATAGGAGTCACCCCAATCCGTGATGAGCACATCCGGGTCGTATCGCTGTAGCAGGGTATTGAACGAGGTTAACAGGTCGGCATGGTCGGTGTGCTCAAGGCGACGTTCCTGACGATCCACCCGTACAACCAGATGGAAGGTTCCGCCGTGATTCGGATTGAATGACGCACCTTCAAGCGAGAGCTCCAGGATCGAGAGTGGAGGCATCCCATAGTTCGTGTCCCAGGGAGAGTCCGTGGCGTGGATCGCCTGGATGATGCCGTGGCTCGTGACCTCGACCTCGCATCGTGCCAGCGGGAAGAGCTGACGGTCATAGAAGTACAGTTGCGGCAGGGACACATCAGCCTGATAGAACTGCACGTGCTCGAACCGGCGGATAAGCGAACGGACTAGTGTGGTGAACACGATGGGCTGACACACGGCGACTTCGGTCACCGGCATCGTGTCGTGCATCCCGAGTTCTCGCCGTTCAACGAGCCGGACCGTGGCTGGAGCGTTGCGCAGGGTTCGCAGGGCCGCCAGGAGATCCGGCTGAGGACCGGTCAGATAGAAGGCAGGATGATAGGGATCGAGGAGGCGGAAGCGGCGTCCCTCATCGTCAAGGAACCAGACCGCCATGCCGGTCCGATCAGGATACACGTCAAGGAGCCACCCCGTGAGGCGGGTGTGGGAGAGCGCGGGTTTCAAGGTCACACACTTTCTGCTGGAGCAGGAGTACCTGCTTCTGTTGCTCAAGGAGCATGGACAACAACATCACGTCAAACGGAGTCTCACGAGCGAGATAGGCTCCGGCTGCCGAGTGCTTTCTGGCTGCGGCAAATAATATGTCCAGGGCTTGTTGGTCCTCCGCTCGGAGTGCGCGACGATACCGACTCCACGCGTCGATTTCCTGCCAGACCAATTGCGTAAAGGTCGTGAGGGTGCGGCCCATGCTCAGACATGCTCCAAGACTGCACGCGGGATCTGCCATTGTTTAGACGATCCTGCCGTCTCTTCGTACAGCGACAGCAGTCCCTCAGCGTCCTCCACCCGAATCAGCCGGGTCGCTGCGGCCTGGAGTCGCATGAGGAGGCCATACCGGTTCTGATGCTGGGGTGAAACACTCGGACAGAGGCACAGCGCACGATAGCCCTGCCGGGAGAGTTTCTGAAGCGACGTGATCATCCGCTTCAGCAATCGTGTCGCCTCGTCAGAGGACACGGCCTCGTCGTAGAACGTCTCCAGTGGACCGGAGAGAATCGCCACGCGGGCTTGATAGCGAGACAACGCAGTGGCGAGGCAGTCAGAAACCAGACGCTCCATCTGATGACACGTGAACGCTCGTGCGACGTGGATGGAGGTGAGGAGCGTCCGTGGTTGTGCTCGATGCGTGCGCGCCACGCGGCTGATGACAAACGGGTCAAAGGCATTGGCGCCGTCCAGGTAGACCACGGCCTCTCCTGCCAATGCGCGGTCAGCAGCAGCATAGAGCCCCAGCACGAGCGCGGCTGGATGGCCGTAGAGCAGCATGAGTCCATCTTTCTGACTCAGGGGCAGCACACCACGGCGAAGAGCCGAGAGGAGGGGATCGGCACGATCATCCAATGGATGGACAGGCTCTCCCATCGAAGCCTCACGCACAGCATCCAGGTGGAAACTGATAGCGTTGCACAAACGCGGACAGACACGATTGGCATAAGACCACTTCTGAGTTCGTGTAAGGATCGAATGCCGTGGTGAGCCCAGGCGCCTTCCGCCCGCAATCGGAGCAGTGTGCCTGCACGAATTCTTTGGACTCGATGACGACCATTGAAGTCTCTCCTCTGCAGCAGGTGATCTATCGGCAATGACGGATGAGTCCAATCATGATGCCTTCAATCCGAAGGTCATCCTTGACACTGACGACAATGGGTTTCATCTTGGGATTGGCAGGATGCAGCTCAATCCGGTTCCCTTTGGCAACGTATTTCTTGATGGTGGCTTCGTTGTTCACCAAGGCCACAACAGTTTGTCCATTCTGGGCAGTCGCCTGCTTGCGAATGATGACAATATCCCCTGGATGGATGCCTTCGTCGCGCATGGAGTCGCCTTTGACCTGCAAAGCGAAGTTCTCACCACCGCGCAGCATACTGGGTGGGACATCCACCAGCTCAAACTGCGGCACTGGCTCGATGGGGTTTCCAGCGGCCACCAGGCCGGCCAATGGGAGCCCTGGTGGGCTTGCCAATTGTCTAAGGGCCATCGCGACCACAGCGGGAATGGGGCTGCTCCTGTCTTCATAGCGGATGACGGACCGCCGCGTGCGCCCGAGTTTTTCCGCCAACCGCTCTTGGCTGAGCCCTAAAGACTGCCTCGCTCGTCTGAACTCATCGGAACGCATGTGACAAATTGTCACATACCGCCTACGGTGCTGTCAAGCCCCCCTAACCAGCGTTATTCGTCGTTCGTAAAGCGTGAAGCGTCGGTATTTTCCACCCTTCGCTGTCTTGGCTTTTGAACCAGGTTCACGTAGCATGCCACCAGAAAAAGCGCGGGATCTTTCGATCTTTGGAGTGTAGGCGCGCACGCAATGGACCAGAATGTCTTAATTGTCAGCGCTCACCCGGATGACATGGAAATCGGCATGGGCGGCACGGTCGCCAAACTGGCCGAGTCAAAGGCTATGATGACCTCCGTCGTCGTGACCAATGGCGGGCGGGCGGCGAACCCATTTGCGTGGACGGAGCAGCGGATGGTGGAGGTGAGAAGGGAGGAAGCCCTCCGGGCGGCTGGCGTCTTAGGGGTGAAGGACGTCGTGTTCTTTGACGAACCGGACGCGGCGGACGAGATCAATTCCACCGTGGTCAAGCAGAAACTCACGGAGCTGATTGAGCACCTTCAGCCGACCGAGGTGTATGCGCTGCATGAGGAACTGGATCGCCATCCGGCGCATCGCTTGGTGGGCAAGCTGGTAAGAGAAAGCCTCCTCGAAACCGGCCTCGCTCCGAGCGGGGGCCTCTGGGCCTACGAAGTCTGGGGCCTCTTCACCACTTGGGACCGCATCGAGTACATTGACGCCTACGTGGCGAAGAAGACGCTCGCGATCGCAGAGCATCGGAGTCAGGTGGCAACAATACCCTACGGGGAAGGAGTCCTGGGATTGAATCGCTGGCGCGCGGCGTTCGCTGATCACCAGGCCAGCGCGACGTTAGGCAGGTACGCGGAAGTCTTCCTCCGGGTTGCTCTGTCCTCCAGCGTTATTCGTCGTTCGTGAAGCGTATCTCGTAAAGGTTTCCTGCGAACGACGCTTCACGAATGACGAGCGACGCAACCCTGGCTCGCTTCACGGACTCAATGACAATGCGCGCAGGTGGGGATCAACCAGACTACCTGTTCTATCCCTTCCAGCCGACGACGAGTTGACACAATCGCTCACAAACAGTAGCCTGTCCCCATTTCTTTCACTGGATGGCTGGCCCGGAAGACGATTCCCATGGAGCTTCGTCAGCACCCACGCGTGCGGGTTCGATTTCGTAGCAGCTTCTCCGCCCCACAGATGGCCGCAGGCGAAGGTCTAGTCCAGGACCTCTCGCTGGGGGGATGTCGGGTGGAGAGCACCACTCCGGTGCAGCCAGGCACGGAGTTGGAACTGCGTATCGCCGTGCCGCAGGAAATGACGCCAGTGGCGGTGGAGCGGGCGGTGGTCCGGTGGGCACGGGGCCGAGAGTTCGGTGTGGCCTTTCTCTCCCTGCGACCCCCCGAGCAAGAACGTCTTCACGACCTGACCAGGGAGTTGGGAATCAGTCCCCCTCAGTAAAGGAGTGCCTGATGAAGCTGCCGGTCAAGATCACATCGCGGCACCTCGGCAAAGCCTTGGAGCTGAACACCGAGTCGGAAACGATCGCGCTGATCGCAGAAACGGGCGAGAAGCTGGGGTCTGTGCCGTGGGAGGCTATCATTGAGTGTATCCTGGGCTATGTCGAGGAGGCCAGTTTCAGGAAGTTGCGGAATTACCCCAGGTCTTCCCTCGCCGTGAAGGTCCGCTACCAGACATCCGCCAGCAAACAATTCGAAAGCGTCACCGGGGAGATCGGCGGGGGTGGCATCTTCATCGAGAGCGGCGCGCCGCTGAAGGCAGGAACCGAAATAGAGATGGACCTCGTCCTCCCCGACGATCCGACAGGGCAGATTCACGCAAAGGGCAAAGTGGCCTGGGTCCGCCCGAAGCCAGAACGCTATCTATTCTTTCCCGGGATGGGGGTGCAGTTCACCGAAATTTCCGAGGGGGGGCGGGCGCGACTCTTGGATATGGTCAAGTCCCTCAATCAGGCCCGCCAGAGGAGCTGAGTCCCCTATCCAGACCACCCTTTTCCATCCCTTCCAGCCGTAGATGAGTTGACACAACCGCTCGCAGAAAGTCGCGTGCCCTCATGCCTGGGTGTTTTGACACCGGTTATAATCGAGGCGAGCCTGCTTCTTCAAACTCCCTGCTGCCGAAGGGGAAAGGGTCGTGAGGGTGTGAGCGAGTTAGAAGATTATCAAACGACCCGCCGCTATATCCTCCAAGCGATGAACGAAGCTGGGTTACAGGTCGGAAACACGCTGCGTGAACTGCAAGCCCGCGCAGACCCTGTTGCCTGGGCACGGATTGAAGGCTATCTCAAAATCGGCATGCTCACCGGAGACCAAAGGATCCTCGAGCTACTGGTTGCGATCCATCCGGGTGCCACCGGCGTCGACTTGCGGAGGGATCCGCGCTTTCGCGTGCAATTCCGGGGCTTGTTTTCCGCCGATGTCGCGATGGTGGCTGGGGAAGGAAGCGTCCGCGACCTCTCCCCTCTGGGGTGTCGGATGGAAAGCGATGCAGCCTTGCAACCCGGCACGGAGTTAGAGCTGTGCTTCTTCTATGGATCAGGGGAGGCCCTGCCGATCACGGTCGAGCTCGCCACGGTGCGATGGGCCAAAGGCCAGGAGTTCGGGGTGAAATTCCTCCGTCTGCAATCCCACGAAGAAGCACGCCTCCGCCACGTGATCGCGGAGCTGTTACTCGATTCACCACGGTAGAGAAGGTGGGTTGAAACGACGCCCATGTCGGTCCTGTGCTCCCGGAGCGCGCACGATCAGAATGTGCTCGCTCAACGGCCGCAGTTGGACCGACACGAGCATCATTCCAATGGGGAAAGCTGGGCGGAGATGCACCTCGGTCAATGCGCGCTGTTGGGGATCAACCAGACAGCCCTCTACCCCGTTCATCAGCCGAGACTTCCCACGAGCCGCAGGCCTTCTTCCCTCGTGAAAAGGACAAACCGTTTGCCGCGCAGAAAGCCGACGAGGGTGAGGCCGACCAACGCTCAAGGACTTTCTCAAAATCAAAGATTTCTTCGTAGTTGCCTGGCCTTTGGATATACTTGCCCATAGCTCCCTAGCAGCGAGCTTAACGACCAGTGCTAGCGGCTGACCCTGCTTCTGACCAAAGAGGGATTGGCAAGTGATGACCGAGGAGCGCCAACAATCCAAAGCGCTAGTGAATCGAGCAGAAGCGCAGCACCGAGTGGATCAGATCCTAGTCTTCCGAGAGGAACTGGACCGCCTTGAACGGGACGGTGTCATCGCTCTTCCGGCGGACCAACGGCAGCACCTCCGGTCCTACCACGAAGAGACCCTCGCCACGCTGACGAGGGATTTCGACGTGGACACGACCGTCAGTGAGAAGCAGATGTCGCTGGGCATGCGGATCGTCTCCCTTCTGGGTGCGCTGGCGCTGGCCGCGAGCGTGTTCTTCTTTTTCTACCGGATTTGGGGGCTGATCTCCACGCCGGTCCAGGTGCTCATCCTGGTCGCGGCGCCGCTACTGGCAGCAGCGGCAACGGAAATCGTCTCGCGCAAAGAAAAAGTGCCCTACTTCACGACACTGATCGGGCTGATCGCCTTCGCGAGCTTCGTGCTCAATCTCGGCATGCTTGGGAGTATCTTCGGGATTACTCCCACACAGAACGCCTTGCTCGTCTGGGGAGGGTTCGCCCTCGCACTCGCGTACGGCTACGACCTGCGGATCCTGCTCGTGGCCGGTATCCTCTGCCTGCTGGCGTTCCTGTCCGCGACGACCGGCACGTGGTGCGGTATGTACTGGCTGTCCTTCGGCGAGCGTCCCGAAAACTTTATTCCCGCTGGATTGCTCCTGTTCGCAGTGCCGGCGCTCATCTCTCACCGCCGCTTCCAGGAGTTCCCGGGCTACTACCGCATGTTCGGCCTGCTAGCCGTACTTTTGGCGATCCTGATCCTGTCTCACTGGGGCCGAGGCAGTTATCTTCCCTGGCAGCCGGATCGTGTGGAGACGGTGTATGTGATCCTGGGCTTTGCGGCCTCCGCGCTTGTGATCTGGACGGGCATTCATTGGAAGTGGCAGGGCATCACCAACCTGGGGAGCACCTTTTTTGTCATTCAGCTCTACACTAAATTCTTCGATT
>JAHWYE010000192.1 GCA_020028195.1 Nitrospirota bacterium | reverse complement strand
TTGCCGTTCCTGGAGAACCCGCAACAGCTTCACCTGCACAATGGGAGAGATTTCTCCGATCTCATCCAAGAATAAGGTGCCTTTGTGGGCCAACTCGAAGCGGCCTCGCCGCTGCCGAAGCGCCCCGGTGAACGCCCCCTTTTCGTGGCCGAACAGTTCGGCCTCCAGCAAGGTTTCCGGAAGGGCCGCGCAGCTCACCTTGATCAACGCGTGGTCCCGCCTCGGGCTATGGTGGTGAATCGCGTTGGCCACCAGCTCTTTGCCGGTCCCGCTCTCGCCGACAATCAAGACGGTGGAGTCTGTGGCCGAGACCAGTTTGATCTTGTCCAACACGCTTCGCATGCGATCGCTTTTTCCGATAATCCCTTGAAAGCTGAATTTTCCCTCCAGCTCTTCCCGCAACTGGAGGTTCTCTTGCCGCAGCGCCTGCACTTTGGCCACGCGATCGATGATCAACAGGAGTTCTTCCATCTGAAAAGGCTTTGTGATGTAGTCGTAGGCGCCCAGCTTCATGGCTCCGACAGCGGTCTCGACTGACCCGTGAGCCGTGATCACGATCACCTCGGAACGTGGCGCGTGCTGCTTGCACGCTTGCAACAGGTCAAGGCCTGTCACCCCAGGGAGACGAAGGTCAGTGATGACGATCTCAAACGCCCCTTGCTTGATCATCTCAAGCCCTTCATGTCCAGACGCGGCGGCGTGCGCATCGTAGTCGACCGCTTTGAGGGCGTCCATCATGGAGAGGCGCATCAAAGGCTCGTCGTCAATGATCAAAATGGAGGCGGACTTCACGGCATTCTCCCTATCGCATACCGTTCCCGCGTCAGCGGGAGACAGACGGTGAAGACCGTTCCTTTGCCGACTTCGCTGTCCACGCGGATCTGGCCGCCATGGCGCTCGACGATCCCGAGGCTCACGGACAACCCGAGCCCCGTCCCCTCCCCCGTCCCCTTCGTCGTAAAGAAGGGGTCGAAGATGCGGGGGAGGACGTTGGGCGGGATGCCACAACCCGTATCTTCAACATCAATCTGGCAGGTCCCCTCGACCACCCTCGTGCGAATCGTGATTGTCCCACTACCCTTGATCGCCTGAACCGCGTTGAGGATCAGATTCATCAAGACCTGCTCCATCATGTGCCGATCTACCATCAACTCCGGCAGGTCCGGGGGAAGCTGTTTGTCCAGCCTGATCTGGTTCGCAAGCAAGGCGTGATTCGTCAGGACCAACACCCGCTCGACCACCGCATTGATGTCGGTCGAGGAGAACTCCGGATCGTGTTGCTGGGAAAAATCCAAGAGTTGGCGGACAATCTTTTGCACGCGCCGCAGCCCATCCTCCATGGAGGCTAAGTATTCTTCCTGCCTTGCTGGAGACACCGTCCGCTTCCTGAGATTGTAGAGGCAATTCAGAATGCCTCCCAGCGGGTTGTTGATCTCATGGGCCACACCGGCGGCCAGTTTTCCCACCGACGCCAGCTTCTCAGAGTTCTGGATCTGCTGTTCCAGCTTCTTCGTCTCCGTCACGTCCCGGGCGATCCCCAGCACGCCCAGGATGCCTCCCTCCGGATCGCAGAGCGGCGACACGCTGACCATCACCGCTCGTGCCTCACCGGTTCGACTCATGACTTCGACCTCATACACCTGCTTCGCCCCGATATCCAACGTGCTCTTCAAGCGTCGCCCACGATGCCGCTTCGACAACAAGGACAGGTACGGCCGGCCGATGAGGTCTTCCTTGCGGTATCCCCAGATCTCGACCTTGCTGTTGACGTAGGTGAACCGCTGATCGGTATCCAGGGTATAAATCACGTCGTTCGCATTCTCCAGCAGATTCTCCAGGTATTGCTTGGTCTCTTCGATCTCCCGCGTCCGCTCCTTGACCTTCACCTCCAGCTCTTCCCGGTATTCCTGGAGCTGTTGTTCCAGACGCTTGCGTTCCGTGATGTCCCGAAGCTGAACCATCACCGACAGCGTCTCCCCACCTTCGATGCGAATCAGGTCCATCTCGACCGGTAACGACTGCCCAAGCCGGTTGAACACCTCAATCTCTTGGGTCGGCACCCGGCTTTCGCCTTGAATGATTTTGTTGATCAGGCGGCCGGTCACCTCATGATGCCGCGGAAGCACAACCTCCATGAAGGGTTTTCCCACGACGTCCGTCTCGGAATAGCCCAGCACCTGCTCCTCTCGATGATTGACCGCGATGATGCCTCCCTCTTGACCTACCATGAACACCGAATCAGCGACCAGGTCGAACAACGCCTTGTACCGTTGCTGCGACGCCGAGAGCTGCTGCGTGCGTTCAGCGACTTCCTGCTCCAACTGTGTCGTGTAGCGCTGAACCTTTTGCTCCAACAGCCTGCGTTGCGTGATATCTCGCACGAAAGCTCGGGAATAGACCAAGCCGCCGCTTTCGGAGTCAAACAGGGCGGTCGAGTGAATCTCCACGTCAATGGGCTTGCCGTCTTGGGCAAGGAAGATCGTTTCAATCGAGGCGCGCCCTTGCGAGACCAGTCGCTCGAGATAGGCGAGGATTTCAGGCTCCCTTCCCCTCGGCACGATGTCCCACAGACGCTTGCCCAGCATCTCGTCACGCGAATACCCCAGCTTCTCGAGTTCGGTCTTGTTGACGTGCATAAACTGCCCGGCCTTGTCCAGCTGGTGGATCATCTCGGGCGAGTTCTCAATCAGATCACGATACTTCTCCTCCAAGCGACGAATCTCGGCCATCCGCTGCTCCAACTCGCCGAACGACCGCTTCAAATTGGCGGCCATGCTGTTGAACGCCTCGGCGAGATGCTCGATCTCGTCTCCAGTCTTGAGGTCTAACTGGTGATCCAGACTGCCGGTCCCGATGCGTTGCGCCCCGTCATGGAGGAGCTGGATTGGGCGGGCGATGCGCCGTGCGACGATCATGCCCGTCCCCCAGAGCACGGCCAAGACCAGAGCCCCATAGGCAGCCACCTTGATCAACAGTTGATTGAGCGGCGCATAGGTCTCGCTCGGGTTCTGGCGGACGAAGGTCAACCAACGTTTGCCCCCAAAACTGTCCGGTGCAAGATTGTCCCCCAAACGCACCGGCGCAAATCCAACGATCGAGTCACGACCGCCGTGAGAATCATCGGAGACCACATTCCATCCCGCACGCGGCCCCACAATCGCGCTCACAAGAGCAGGGCTGACCGAATGCTCCTCAGGAGCCATGACCGGGCAGATCAGCGGGGTCCCGTCAGAACTCATGAGCATGGCATGGCCAGTTGCGCCAATGGTGACGTCTGAGATTGAGTGGAACAAGGAGTCGCGTCTCAGCAGGACGCTGATGGCCCCAATCGTCGCCTGTTGGTCATCATCAAAGATCGGGACCGACACGTTCAGGACGTGGGTGCCAAAGGCTGGATCGAAGTAAATCTCACTCACGTACACTCGCCCACGCCCTTTGTTGAACGCGGCCTGCCACCAGGAACTTTTCCCGTAGTCATACTCCGCTTGCGGAATCGAACTGACGACCAGCGCGCCTCGATTATCCGCCACGAGGATCCCGACATAATCAGACTTGCGGATGTCGTGCCAGCGCAGCAAGTTATTCGTGACGATGCGATTGATGAACAAAGGAAATTCATTGCGATGCGCTCTCTTGCGCCAGCGCCCTTGCCAGTCCTGGATCATGGCTTGGATGCTCCGATCATCTTTCCCGACATAGCTGCGGTTCGCCTCGGTGACAGCCGTGCGGAGAAAGGGAGCGACGGCAAGCTGCTGCGCCTCGTTGATTCCGCGCGTGACTTGCATCTCGATCTTGCTGGCCGATTCAACCGCGATTTCCTTAAAATTGGCTCCGATGGTTTCGCGGAGGGCTCGTCGCTCTTCGAGATACGTGAGGGCAAGGGAGAGGGTCAGGGGCAGGAGACCGACCATCACGATGGCGGTGATGATCTTCTGCTGGAGACTGTGTGACCGACCCCAGAGTTTCATTTTGGTAACAAGGCAGCCGTTGCTAACTCTTTATTTTCATGGAGCATCCATAGGATTGTCAAGGATCGGTAACACGGGCCTGACCTCCTCGGTTAGATTCGTCTCAACAACCGCCCCTGGCCGCCCGGCCAGATGACGAGCAGAGGACTGGCGACAAACACCGATGAGTACGTCCCGAATATCACTCCCCACAAGAGAGCCAGGGAAAAATCATGCAGCACTTCCCCCCCGGCCAAGGTCAAGGGGATCAAGACCAGCACGACCGTCAGGCTCGTCACGATGGTCCGGCTCAAGACCTGATTGATGCCATTGTTGATCACGGTCTCAATGTCGTCTCGGCGTCGAAGACGGAGATTTTCCCTGATACGGTCGAACACGACCACGGTGTCCGTGAGCGAATACCC
>JAHWYE010000191.1 GCA_020028195.1 Nitrospirota bacterium | reverse complement strand
TGGGCGAAGTTCTCGAATTTTGCTGGAGGCGTCATCGGGCAGACCCTGGCGATGGAGGGCCTTTTCGCGTTTTTCATGGAATCCTCGTTCCTTGGGATTCTGCTTTTCGGTGAGAAACGGTTTGGCCGTCGCGTGCAATGGCTTGCTGCCTTGATGTTGTTCCTGGGGTCATGGTTGTCAGCCTATTTCATCCTGGCAACCAACTCCTGGATGCAGCATCCGGTCGCCTATACCGTGGCCACGGACGGCCGAGTTCACGTGAGCAGCCTGTGGGGCCTGCTGACGAATCCCTGGCTGCTCTGGCAGTACACCCACAATATGACGGCCGCGGTGGCGACGAGTTCGTTTGTGATGGCTGCAGCGGGCGCGTTCTATGTGCTGTCTGGCATCCATGCCGCTTATGGGAAAACCTTCCTTCGAACCGGCGTTGTCGCGGCCGCCATTGCCTGTTTGCTGCTTGTGTTCCCGACAGGCCACGGCAATGCCCGTCAGGTCTTTGAGCATCAACCGGTCAAGGGAGCGGCCTTCGAGGGGCTGTTTCGCACCGAGCGGGGTGCGGGTTTGGTGATCGTGGGTCAGCCGAGCATGGAAACCATGACAATCGATAATCCGCTCATCGTCCCGCGGGTACTGAGTTTTCTGGTGTATGACGAGCTGTGGGCGCAGGTGAAAGGGCTTGATGCGTTTCCCAGAGAAGAATGGCCGGACAACATTCCGCTGCTCTACTACGCGTACCACATTATGGCTGGACTGGGAACAATCTTCATCACGATTATGGGGACCGCCGCGATCCTACTTTGGCGGGGATTGCTATACAGGACGAGATGGCTCCTCTGGCTCATCATGCTAAGCGCCCCCTTTCCCTACATCGCCACGACAGCGGGGTGGATGACAGCGGAACTCGGGCGGCAACCTTGGCTGGTCTATGGGTTACTGCGGACCGCCGATGGCGCCTCGCCGCTGATTCATTCGGGCACTGCCCTCTTCACGCTGCTGGGGTTTCTCGGGCTCTACCTATTGCTGGGGTTGCTCTTTCTCTTTCTGGTCTTCGAGATGATTCACCGCGGGCCGGTGATGGCCGACGGGCATGAGCCCGCGGGGTCAGGATACTGATCGCGAGGAGGCCTGACGCATGGAGACGTTCTGGTTCATGGTCGTCACGGTGATGTTGGCGATCTACGTAGTCCTGGACGGCTTCGACTTCGGGACCGGCATCATCTACTTGCTGGCAGCCCGGACAGATTCTGAGCGCCGGACTGCTCTCGCGGCCATCGGCCCGGTTTGGAATGGGAACGAGGTCTGGCTCATCGCCGCCGGAGGCATGCTCTTTTTTGCGTTTCCCAAGGCCTATGCGGCAGGATTTAGTGGCTTTTATTTGGCTCTGATCATGGTGCTGTGGCTGCTGATGTTTCGCGGACTCTCCATCGAATTGCGATCTCACCTGGACCATCGGCTGTGGAGGACCTTCTGGGACGTCAGCTTTGCTGGCGCCAGTCTTCTCCTGGCGCTGGTGTTCGGCGCTGCCTTGGGCAACCTCATCCGCGGCGTGCCCCTCAATCCTGACGGATATTTTTTTACAGCCCTCTGGACTGACTTTCTGCCCGGTCCTGAGCCCGGCATCCTGGACTGGTACACGGTGTTGATGGCGCTGACGAGCGCCGCCATTCTCACGGTGCATGGGGCGAATTATCTCGCGATGAAGACTGAGAGAGAGCTTGCTCGACGCGCAAACAGGATCGCTGAGAAAGCCGCCTGGGCGGTTCTGCCGCTGACGTTGACGACGATTGTCGCAATCACATTCGTGCAGCCGGGCTTGCGCCCAAACTACATCGCGCATCCAATCGGATACGCGTTGCCCGTAGTGACAGCCTTTGGTCTGGCCGGGACTATCTCCTTTCGCCGACTGGAGCAGCACGTGAGAGCGTTTGCGTCATCGAGCGTGCTGATTCTCGGTCTGCTGGGAAGTGCCGC
Source organism: Nitrospirota bacterium (assembly GCA_020028195.1). Classification (GTDB taxonomy): domain Bacteria; phylum Nitrospirota; class Nitrospiria; order Nitrospirales; family Nitrospiraceae; genus NS-7. Next base: position 2,417 of record JAHWYE010000191.1, on the reverse strand, counting down.
GTGGGGGGTCTATCCCAATCTACTGATTGCAACCACGGATCCGGCGTACAGCCTGACCATCTATAATGCGGCCGCGTCGCCCTATGGTCTGAGAATCGGTCTTGTCTGGTTCGTGATTGGCATCAGCCTGGTCATCGCCTACACGGTTATAGCCCACCGTGCGTTCTGGGGAAAGGTAGGGCTTCACTTGATCGAAGGGGGCCATTAACACTGCAATAGGCAGGCGGGTGCCTGGGTCTGACCGGAGATAGGAGAGCAAGGACCGTACTCGGAGACTGTGCCGCGGGGCTGCATGAGATCGCGGTCACGGTGGAAACTTAGGGATCGTCTGAAAAAGAATGGGCTGGATTTGGCTAAGCCAGCCCATTCAGGAGGCGAATCCCCAATCTGTTCGTTGAGACGCTATTGGATGGAGTTCGCGTGACTACCGGCCGTAATCTCAGCCCTGATCGAATCACCGGGCTTCTTGGGACCATTCATCTTCTTCGTATCCTTGCTCACATAGATCCGAACTTCCTTGCCCTCGTAATCTTCCACGACATAATAATCGCCGTCAATCTTGGTCAGCTTCCCCTGTACCATCTGGTGGGCTGGCCCTGGCCTGGTGTCCAACTTTGCCGCGGGCTTTTTTGCATCAGCCGCATGGACAAGGGTGGCTGCCCCGAACCCCAATAGGACTGTGAGAGCAAGGATCGCTGTCGTGGTCTTCATGTCTGTCCTCCCAAGTCTCCGGTTAAAGTGGAAGTTACCCGTAATTGTTGGGTCTTAGTAGCCCCAAGAGGTGAAAAGTCATAGCAATGCCCATGCCATCTCTCTTTCATAGTGATTCATAGTGATTTGGTTAATAAATCAACCGGTTGAATGCGCTGACGGAGTGGTCTGGGGAACCGGCCGATTGAGAGGAGACGGAAAAACGTCACTCAGATGTTCAATGACGTTCAATAATGGTCGCATCATCATAATGAAGTCGAATCAACAGACCTTTCCCGTGGAGTCTAGACTCACGTGATGTCCTCACCCCGCAGCACCGCCCAGCCGTTGCTGAACCTCGCTCAGGGCCGGCCTGTCCTGGTTACCTTTGAAGTCTGCCGACGCTGCAACTCGGTCCAGCCGCAAGAGGCACGATGACACGTTGGATGGCCGCTCCTCTCGCACTGGTGGTTCTGGCTGGTTGGCTGACCGGCTGCTCCACAGTGCCCAAGTCCTTCAACCCGGCAGAGCCGATTGCTCCAAACGAATTCTCCCACCGAACATTCGATGAGTTGTTGCATGCCCATGTCGTAGATGGAGTCGTCAATTATCCAGGCATCACGGCTGATGCCAGGTTTCAGATTTACCTACTGCAATTGGATCGAGTGGATCCGAACAAATTGCCCACCAGGCAGGATCGGCTGGCCTTCTGGATCAACGCCTATAATGCCTTTGCCATCAAGGGCATCCTGGACGGCTACTCCCCAATGACGCTATTCGGGCGATACCGTTATTTCATCGCCCGGGACTATCAAGTCGGCGGTGAGACGATCAATCTCTATGATCTGGAGCGGAAGCTCCTGATCCCGGAATTCCACGAACCGCTAATTCATTTCGCCATCGTCTGTGCGTCCAGTTCCTGCCCCAGGCTTCAGTCCTGGGCCTATTCTGCAGAGAAGCTGGACCAGCAATTGGAGGAGAGCGCCAGGGGCTTTATTAACGATCCGACTAGGAACCAGTTCGATCGGCAACTGAAGATCGCTCGCCTTTCCATGATTTTCAAATGGTTCGAGGACGACTTTATAACTCACTCCGGATCATTGATTAACTATGTGAAGCGCTATGTGACTGATCCGGACCTGGCTCGTGAGCTGGAGGCAGCATCGTACAGGGTGGAGTTTCTTGAATACGACTGGCGGTTGAACGGTAGCCCGCCAAAGGAGGTCCCTGGAAATGCTCGTCCGTCCTGACGAACGGGTACCTTTCGCCCGGCTGCTGCAATTCTTAGAGCAGGGGGAGCACCTGGCTCGCGATTGTGCCAAGGCGCAGGCTGCGCTGGCTCCCGAGGCGGGGATGCGTCGGTTCCTCCTGGGGCAGGCGCGACAAGAAGGCTACCATGCTGTGGTCTTTCAGGGAGCTATCGCATGGCTGGCCCCGCGTCACCTTGGCTCATGCCCGTTGCTTCTGCCGTTGGAACGGTATCGGGTGCTGATCGAGGAGGCGATCCGCCAAGGTAACTTCGCCGAAACCCTTCTGGCGGAGCAGATCATCCTGGAAGGGCTGGGTGAGGCGATCCTGAAACGGATCGAAGCCGGATTGATCAAGCGGAATGCGCCGTTCGGGCGGCTGCGCCGTATTCTGTTGCACCAAGAAGAGGCCCATCATGGTTTCGGTCACCGTGTATTAGAGAGAGCGATCGCTAGCGGCGAGACTTCCCCTGACGCGCT
>JAHWYE010000190.1 GCA_020028195.1 Nitrospirota bacterium | reverse complement strand
GGCTTAACCTGGAGCTGTCACACTACGATCTCCTCGTCACCTTCTTCGGAAGCCGGTTTGATCTACCGTACCTGCGCGCAACATTTCCTGGCGTCGTCCTGGATCACCCCCATCTGGATCTCTGCTTTGCCTCACGCCGTCTTGGTCTCGACGGAGGCCTGAAACACATCGAGGGACGGATGGGCATTCAGAGGGCAGCCGATCTTCAAGGCCTGGACGGTTGGGACGCGGTCAGGCTGTGGCACGCCTGGAGCGATGGAGAAACGTCTGCTCTTGACCGCTTGCTCCGGTATAACGAGGCCGACACGCGCAATCTGGAGCCGCTTGCAGAGTTGGTGTGCAGCGGGCTGGCGGCGCGATACGGACCGCGGGGGTAGGAGCGCACAGTCCTCAACCATGGCACGCAGCATGGCACCTCAGAGTTTTGCCTGGCAAGGAACGGGACTCACGGACATTGGACTGGTCAGGCCTTCCAACCAGGACGCGTTTGCTGTTTTGAATGATGTCAGCCTCTGGATTGTGGCCGACGGCATGGGAGGGCATGCGGGAGGGGACGTGGCCAGTCGGCTGGCGGTGGAGTCCATCACGGAGCAGGTCAGAAGACACGCCGGCACAGGCAGCTTGTATCAGGCTGGACCAGCCCAGACTGAGACTTCGTTGTCCCAGCTCATTGAAGCGGCACATCAAACAATCCGCAAACACGCGTTCGCGCATCCGCACCTGAGCGGCATGGGCACGACCGTCGTCGTGCTCGGCCTCCCGTCCGGATCTATCCCATGCCTGAGTCTCGCTCACGTGGGCGACAGCCGAGCCTACCTGCTCCGCGCGCAAACCTTGATCCAGTTAACGCAGGACCACTCTTTGGTAGAAGAACATGTGCGGAGTGGGCTGCTCGCACCGCAGGAAGCTGCCACGCACCCGTTGCGCCATGTCCTGACCCGCGCGCTGGGCATCGGGGAAACCGTCGAGCCCGACACCTCGACCCACCGGTTTCAACCAGACGATCTGATCCTACTCTGCACGGATGGACTGACCAAGATGCTGGATGACGGCCAGATTGCTGACACGCTCATTCACGCAGGCAGGTCACCAGAAGTCGCCTGTCGTTTGCTCATTGAGGAAGCCAATCGGCGCGGCGGAGAGGACAACATAACTGTCGTGGTCTGCGCTGCGTCGGCCTGACAGGCCGACGCAGCAAAAACCGTTTGACAAGCAGAGGGGCGCCGTGTAGCCTGATCTCAAATCAAACCCACACTGCCTCGAGCTCACGCGCTCGGCGTGATACCACCCCTACGAGGAATCTCTGCATGGGCTTAATGCGAATTCTCTGTGTCGGGCTCTGGATCGTCCTCCTTCTCCTTTCCTCTTTTTTCGCATCAGTTGGGATCGCCGCCGAGACAACCAGCCCGGAAGCCGTGGTTCGCGCGCTGGTGCAGGCCAATGCCGAAAAGGATCTTGCCACCATCTCGAGGCTGATGGCCCACGACGGGGACATCGTCAGCTATACGATCGGCGGACGAAAATATGTGGGATGGGACGAATTCGTCCGGGACATGCAGGAGGAGTTTGAGTCGGTAGCGCGGTTGGAGATCCCGATCATCGAATTAAAAGTCTGGACTCGCGGCGAGACTGCCTGGTTCGCTATGGAACTGGACTATATCCGCTATGCGGGACAAGGCACCAATCAACGGCGAACTGTCCTCTCTTTGCGCGAGACCGGAGTTCTGGAGCGCCGAGACGTTGGCTGGGTTCTGACCTCGTGGCACGAGTCCTCTCGCAGTAGAGAACTTAGCTCATCTCCCACGAGTCAATTTCCGTCCTCGTCCACCCTGACAGTGGCTGGCACCGATCAGAAACCGGCGACTCCTGACCTGAGCGGAGAATGGGAGATCCAGGAGGAGGATAAATCCTATAAAGCCACGCTGGACCGCTCAGGCAACGGGCTCTATACACATCAGGGGGGTATGTTGACGACGACCGGATTTGCCGATCGGAAATGGCAGGGAACCTGGCGTCAGACTGGAAACGACAGGGAAGGTGGGTTCGAAGTCTTATTGTCAGAGGACGGCACATCAGCGAAAGGGATTTGGTGGTACACGCGGGTTGGGCAGAGAAACAACATCCCACCACGCGAGCATGGTGGCACCTATGTCTGGAAGCGGATGACCCCGCCCCCGACATCGGCCGCCATACGCTGACAGACTGACTTCCAAGAGAAAAAGCCTCGCGCGATTGGTCAAGACGTTGGGCAAACTACTCGTCATGGGAAATATGAAGCGCTCTGTAGTGGCCACAGCCTTGGTTCTTGCTTCTGTGACGTCAGCCTTCTCGGCAGACGACCATAGCCATGATCACACGGTTCCGACCTTGAAGAACCAGACCACCACCTCAGTCACCATTAAAGACAATATCGTCACGTTGACGTTCGGACCCATTGACCTGCCATCCGCGCACGACGGCGAGTTGGCTGCCAGCATGCCCAAACACGTCTTCCAACTGCCCAGGGACATGTACCTCGTCGGCTTCAAATCAGCCGTGTTCACGAAAGATGGGAAGCCGTTGCCGCAACAGTACCTGCATCATATCCTCATGCTCAACACCGACAAGGATAGCGTCTCCTGTCCTGGAGAACCTCTCTTCTTCAGCGGAGCAGGCCTAGAGATGACGGAGGCTCGTTTTCCTGATGGCTACGGGGTCAAACTCGCAAAGGGGCAAAAGCTAATGTCCGTGGTCGCGTTCTACCATAAGGCCCCGCCCACCAAAGACGTGATGGCCACCTTCACGATGGAGATGGCTCCGGAGGGAATCCCAATCAAGGAAATGGAGGTCTATCAGGTGGGGGTCAACATCGTCTGTTACAGCAAGTTCGGGCAACGGGCCAAGGATCAGACCGATGAAGGGATAGAAATCAAACCCGGCGTGCACGTCCTGTCAGCGCCGCTGAAATTCCGGATGGACGGATGCGTGAAGTTCGCCTATCCACACGGACACGACGAGTTGCTCTTGATCGCGCTCGAGAACAAGTCGTCCCAACAAACGCTGCTGCGTACCGTTCCTGACGTGGAGCAGGACGGCCGGTTCTTGGCTTTTCAGCCTCATCAGGTCTTCAAGGATGCCAGAGGGTTCTCAGTGAGCATGAAAGACGACTATGAGATGGTCATGGTCTATCACCATCCGTTGCACGATCCTCGCGTCCAGCATGGAATGGGCAATTACCTCTTATACATGACGCCAGGCACGTGCCCAACTGACGGAGCATCCCCGCGTCACTGACCTCCTGAAGTGATATCCGGCTCTGTTCCATCAATACATATTGTGCGTCACGGGACCATCCTCTCTCTCCAAAATATTATCCTGAACGCTACAAGATACTGCCTTTGCCTTGGCGGTCTCAGACGATATAAGCCACAGCAGCATCATTCCATCTTCAGCGGCTTCCACCCTTGCGCTCACATGAGCCGGTCGAACCTTCCACCACTACATATAGATAGTTTTCAAGAAAAACCTTATAATGCGCACCACATATTTGAATGAGGCAAGGTGCTCTCCGAAGGTTCAGACTGAGGGCCGCTCACCCTTTCTTGAGGACCTCTCCTTAAGAAAAGAAGAGGCCTGGAAGCAGTCGACAAGGGGTCACCACCCTAGCCCTTACCCCTACGAAAGTTGGGCTGCCCCCTCATGCAACGGATTGCCAAAGGCCGGGGGCAACATGCTATTCAAAGTATCGCCCAAAGAGGGCTTTGCGCCAGTGTGCCCTGTTGAAGCCGAGCACGACTGATCAGTGCGCACGAGCGTTGATCGTGGTTTGTGGATCCTACGTGTGGGCTGACATTCAAGACCCTCCTCTTCTAGTATGGACAGCGATGCACGGCCGTTCGTATGCCGTCGCTATCAGTACATTCTGGCCGTTATGAGGACCTGATGCCGCAGACCGACCCGGTCACTTTGCTGCTTGTGAACGAGCAGGCCGAGGAGATCAAACTGGTCACGATCAGCATGCGAGGGTTCTACCCCGGTTGTCGGGTGGAAGCGGTCTATTCTGCAGAGGAAGCGTTGGAGTGGGCATCCAAACAGGATTGGCACGTCATTCTGCTGGACGAGCACCTGTCGCCCCGCAGCGGGCTAGACATTCTCCCAGAACTCAGACAGCGGGCCCCGAACGCCGCGGTCATCGTGCAGACCGAGCAGACCGATGCCACGACAGCCGTCCAGGCGATGCGCGCCGGCGCAGACTACTACCTGTTTAAGAAATCACCAGCCTTTCTGACAGAGTTGATGATCGTCACTCGCGAGATCCTCGAAAAACGAGAGCTGCGCACGCGGCTGGATCTGACCCTTGAGCGTTATCTCCGTCTGATTGAGACCATGACGGATATGGTCTATGAGCTGGACAC
>JAHWYE010000189.1 GCA_020028195.1 Nitrospirota bacterium | reverse complement strand
CAAGAAGGTCTGGTAACACTTGGCCGGATGGGTTCCGATAGCTTGCCCTTCACCGCCTGACCCGCAAGACGGGTTCGCATAGATGACCGTCCGGTCCCGATCAACAACCATGACCCGGTCGGAGATCCGATCGCCAAGAAGTCCCACGGCTTCCAGGCGAGCCGAGAAAATAGGATCGGCTATCTTCGGGTTGGAACAGTCTGGAGGAGACTCGGCCATCTCTGTTGTCCCTTTCACCACCCGCGAGTCGTCAATGGTTGTCGCGGACATCGCCAGGCGGTTTCTGTTCGCCATCCACCTGGCTTATCGAAATAGGCGGCCACGCCCTCTTCCAATGCCCTTGCCTTTGTCTTGGCATCTCCAAACGAGGTCATGAGAATGATGGGGCAGGTCGGCGCAAAGGTCCGCAGCCTGGCCACATAGTCAAACCCACCGGCCGGCATCCGCAGATCGGTGATAATCAAGTCAGGAGGAGAGCCAAGAACATAGAGCAAGGCATCATCCCCGCTGGTGGCTTCCTTGAGTTGGTATCCCAGGTCCCACAGCTCATCGCAGAGGAGACTGCGCATCTCCCGATCATCCTCAACAAGCAAAATCACCTCTGGCCTCCGTACCAATGGTCTGTTCCTTTTCAGCTCGACGTGAACAAGTTGAAGGCTATTCGCTGCAAGCAGCATGCTATAGGCGGTGGTCACCGGGCGGGGATAACCTGGCGTATTGCCGTTGATTCTTCACAGAGGCACTGGGAGGCAAGGGATGGGTACGCGGTCGCTGGCGAGAAACTCCACATGGGCCAGTAGCGAAGTGACGCAAGATGCTACAGTGCCAGGCTCAACCTATTCGCTGCAGGCTATGGGCTACTTCCTTCTAAAGGGAGAGTGATTGTGAAGGTGGTACCATGGCCGGGCTCGCTCTCAGCCCTGATCGTTCCCCCATGCTCCTCGATGATACCCTTCACCACGGTAAGTCCCAAGCCAGTGCCTTTACCCGTCTCCTTGGTCGTGAAGAAGGCATCGAAGATCTTTGGCAAGTCTTCCGGCGGTATCCCGTGTCCTGTATCGGCCACGGTGATTCTGGCTTGGCCGTCGGCTCGTGCCAGGCCGACTCGAAGGACGCCGCCCTCCGGCATGGCATGAATGGCGTTCATGATCAGATTCAGGAAGACCTGAGTCATGTGATCGGCATCGGCCAGGATAATCGGGATCGAATCCGAAAAGGCAATTTCAACTTGAATCTTATGGCGCGCTAAGCGTTCCTGAACCATCTCTAGATTGTTCTCGATCGTCTGTCCCAGATTCACGGCTCGGCGCTCGGTAGGTCGGCGGCGGGCGACGGCCAACAGTTGGTTCATCACCTTCGTGATCCGTTCCACTTGCGTGACGATAGTGCTAAGCCCTTTTCTTGTTGCTTCATCACTCGTCCGATGCATGAGGTACTCAGCGCGGCCGAGAATCACGTTCATCGGGGTCCCGATCTCATGAGCCATGCCGGAGGCCAACGTACCCAGCTCGGCCAGCCGCTCGGTCTTGTGAAGCCGCTCCTGAATCATCTTGCGTTCGGTGATATCCACGACGACGGCTAAGACTCTCAGGGCGTCACCCATCCTTATCGGATTAAGCCCTATTTCCACTGGAAACTCACTGCCGTCCTTCCGCAAACCGAAAAGGTCTCGTCCCCTGCCCATTGGTCGTGATTCGGGATGGGCAAGGAAACGTGCCCTGTTTTCTGGGTGCTGCCCCCGATGCCGCTCCGGAACAAGAATCTCTACTGACCTGCCAATTAGTTCATTGCGCTGATAGCCGAATTGGCGTTCTATCTGCTCATTTACGAGCTCAATGGTGCCTTTCTCGTTCACCACCAGCATCCCCGTCGGGGCCGATTCGACCGCCATCCGGAAGAAGTCCTCGGCGTGCAGGCGGCCGGCTTCGGCGGCCGCCTGTCCGGCGCGCGCCGTCCCGCGCTGAAGTAGGGCGATGGAAACGCCCCAGATAATGACCAAGGCCAGCGCCCGGTTAATCACCACAGGGCCGAAGCTGTCCCCACTCGAAGAAGCGATAATCGCGCCTACGACGGTCAGCACCGAGCAGATCACGGCGAGTGTGAGGACCACGGCGTCGCTCGTCCATCTGAGCGCGATCAAAAGCGAAATCGCATAGAGAACGGGGATCGCCAATCCATTAGGGGTCAGCAGGTCCAGCAGAAAAATGGCCGTGGCAGCGGCGACGGGAACGGCGAGGCGGAACGCGGAGGTCGACATGGCGGCGACGTCTACACCGAGCCTGTGGGGCTCTTGCCTTTGATTTCAGCGAGCTTGCGATAGAGGGTCTTGCGATCGATACCGAGGACCTGGGCCGCTTGGTATTTGTTCCCCCCGGTCTTCTCCAGAATCCGGAGGATGTATTCCCGTTCGACTTCCTGTAAAGGCAGGATGCGGTCGGCGCCTTCGTCAATCACCCGCCGTTCTCCTCGGGCCCCCTGAATAGTGGGTGGCAGATCCTCTGTGACAATCTTGTCACCGCGAGCCAGTGTCACTGCGCGCTCGATGACGTTCTCCAGCTCCCGCACGTTGCCCGGCCAGGCATAATCCATCAACAGCGTGAGAGCGGTTTCACTCATTCCGCGCACTTCCTTGTGGCTGGCTTCCGCGCACTTGCGAAGAAACGCCTCTACCAGCAGGGGGATATCTTCCCGGCGTTCCCGCAGAGGCGGCAGCCGGATCTCGATGACATTCAGACGGTAGTAGAGATCTTCCCGGAAACGCTTGGCCTTGACCTCTTCAGAGAGATTGAGATTCGTAGCCGCGATGATCCGGACATCCACCGACACCGGTCGCGACGCCCCGACCCGCCGGATCTCCCGTTCCTGAATGGCACGGAGCAGCTTAGCCTGGAGCAACAGCGGCAATTCACTGATCTCATCCAAGAGCAGCGTGCCTTTCTGCGCTTCCTCGAAGAGACCACGCTTGTCGCTCTTGGCGTCAGTGAAGGCCCCCTTGACATGACCGAACAGCTCGCTTTCCAGCAGCGTCTCCGGGATGGCCGCACAGTTCACCGGCACGAACGGCGCGTTCCGCCGCTCGCTGTTGTAATGGATCGCCTTGGCCACCAGTTCCTTCCCGGTTCCGCTTTCGCCGGTGATCAGGACATTCGTGGGACTGTCGGCCACTCGACGGATCAGGTCGAACACCTCCCGCATCGGCTTGCTCTTTCCCAGGATCTGGTGAAAGCTGTACTCCTTGTGTACTTCTTGTCGCAGTCGGTTAATCTCTCGCCGCAGCGACGCCTCGCGCACTGCCCTCTCTGCGACCCGGATCAGCTCCTCGGTCTTGACCGGCTTCACCAGGTAGTCATAGGCCCCTTCCTTCATCGCCTCCACTGCGGTCTCGACTGACCCGAAGGCGGTCATGAGAATGACGTTCGTGTCCGGAAAAGTCCGCTTGATCTCCCCCAGCAGCTCGATTCCTTGCATGTCCTTCATACGGAGGTCGGTCAGGACGACGGCATACTCCCCTTCAGCCAACCGCTTGAGGGCCTCCAGTCCGTTAGGAGCCTCAGCCACCTGATGACCACGCTCCCCCAACACATCGCGCACCAACGCCCGCATTTCAGGCTCATCATCTACAACTAAGATCGTTCCGGTCTCATCCGGCATGGGTCATCCCTCTTTCCGCCCAGCCAAGCTCAGGCGCTTTTTCATCCTTAGCACCGTGCGCCACAGCCTACGCACTTGAGGCGAGCCGGTCAAGAGGAGGGCTCACGCGCGTCCGCTGATCGTGAAATGCTCTGTTGCGGTACCCGAAGGGACAGAGTGTGGTATACGTGATGTTGACCAGCCCGGTGAGAAAGGCGAATCGTTTGCAGCGGGGAACTACTTTAGTTCCACGATCGTGACTCCATCACCCCCTTCGGCGCGCTCGCCGGCCCGGAAAGTGGACACATACGGCGAGGCCTTCAGATAGTCCCTGAGCGCCGCCTTGAGCCGTCCGGTGCCGTGGCCGTGTATGATCCGCAGAAAGCGGGCGCCGGCCAGCACGGCCCGATCCAGCGCCGAGATCGTGAGGTCCAGCGCCTCCTCAGCGGTTCTTCCCCGGACATCCAGCACAGTGGGAACTTCTCGGTCGTCAGTTGACGCCGGGCGTAGGGATCGGTCCGGTCTACTGGTCCGAGAGGTTTCTGCATCTTCCCCGCTTGCGGTCCCGGCAAAGCCGACGAGGCCTGATACGTCCACCGACATGTCGGTTTCTCCCACACGGACTCGGACCCGTTTTTTCCCCTGCGGCGGTTCCAGCAACACTCCGGTCACGCCCAGACTGATCATCTCGATCCGATCGCCGGCCTTGAGCTGCTCGACCGGCACCGATTCCCCAGCCGGTGTCAGCCGCGCACGTCCCTGCTCCTCAATTTCGGCGAGCCGCTGCTTCGCCTCCTTAGCCTTGATCAAGGTCCGTTCGCCTTTCAGGCCGTCGAGGATGTCCTGAACCTGCGCTCGAGCCCGAAGGAGTTCATCGGTGAGTTTTTTCTTCACGCCTTTCCGCTCTTCACGCTCGGAGTGGCGCAGCCGGTCCGCGATCTCCGATGCCTCCCGCGCCGATCGTTCGGCTTCGCCTCTCAGCTCGGCAATGTGCACGCGATCGTCATCCAGACGACGCTGTTTGTCCTGCAGATCCCCCAGCATCTGCTCGATCGCTCGGTCTTCCCG
>JAHWYE010000188.1 GCA_020028195.1 Nitrospirota bacterium | reverse complement strand
ATGCTGGCTAGAACCAATTTCCGTTTCATATTCACCTCTCTCCTTGTTACCGGCCCATCCGCTCGGGCCGCTCCGGCCGTTCTGGACGTTGTGGCCGCTCTGGTCGCTCAGGGCGTTGTGGCCGTTCGAAACGTTCAGGCCGACTCGATTGCTCAAGGCGCGCCTCACGCTTCAGATCGCCACGGGTGTCAGCCTTCTCCACCTTAAGCTGACCTGTCTGACCTTCACGTCGGAGATCCTGGAGGGATTGTTTCACATCGCTGACCACGGGACCCAGTTTGAACCCAAGTTCTTTACCGATATTCCCCCAGCCTTTCTTGTCGTTTCGCAGGTCTCCCACACGTTGCAACGCAGCATCCAGCGTGGGGAAATTCGTCGGGTCGGTCTTTGTGAGGTGCTCCGCTAAGGCAAACCGAATCGTGATCTCTCCCCACCCCTGCTTCGAGTTTCGCAGCTCCTCAATCACGCTGGGCTCGACTTGAAATCGTTGGGACAATAACTCGACGTGCTTCGTTTGACCTCTCTTCGAAGCGTCTTCTTCCGCTTCTCTTTGCATGGTCTGCAATCGACCCTCATCGGCATCGGATTGGGCTCCAACATTGCCTGGGGTGAAGAAGCCCAACAGAACCATGGCCATGATGTAACCGAAGCATTTCCGCTTCATAGAACACCTCCAACTTTACTGTCTCCTGCCATGACACCCAAGAGTAGAGCAGAACCTGGGGAAATAGCAACGAAACAGATTAAACTAAGTCAGCGGAATTCAACATGTTCCTCCAGAGACAGGAAGCTACAACGCAAGGGACGGGCCATTGTCCGAATCAGAAAAGCGATCCGCTTAAAGAGATGAATTTTCAATGGGATAGAGCATCTCACACAGAAGCCTAGATAGCGGTATTCGATGCCGGTTGGGAGCGTCTTGTCCTTCGATCTGGACGAACGATATCGCGAACCTGCCGTTCTGCCATGGGATTTGGATGCGGGACAGGTTATCCCGTCAGAGACAGGACGACTCTTGCATTTCATGCTGTCCATCCTCCCGACTGCGAGAGCGAGTCTGGTAGTCGGCTTGCGTCGAGCCTCGCTACATGACGAACAGCAGGATAGGTATCTGGAGAAACCGATGCGCTGGGTTCACCTGCACCCTTCCGGCATCAATCTTGAGGCACCCATTGCAGCCGAGGCCAGAAGGTGTAATAGTTAAAGAGGGGAAGGTTTAACGGGCGGCACGGATGACCACCGAGCTTGGACATAACCAGAGCGATGTGCCGGTGATCCGGATAGCTTTGGTTATGGCCGCAGCCATTCTGCTCCTAGATACCTTCACCCCGCAGGAAATGCCGCCGCAAATGCTCTATGTGCTCTGTATCCTGGTCACAATCCCGTCTCATCACGAACGCACGATCTGGGCGATGGCGATCCTCTGCACAGGCCTGACCCTGTTGGGAAGCTACCTTTCTCCGCCGACGTTCGATCTGAGTATCCTTCTCTTCAACCGGATTACCGCGATCATCCTCCTCTGGCTGACAGCCGTCTTGGTCTGGCAGTATCGCCGAAACCACGAGCAGGTGCTTCTCCTGAAAAAAGAGCTGGAAGCGCGTGTTGAGCAACGGACCCAAGAGTTGTCGCGCGTCTTCGAGGAGCGCGAGCAGCTTAATCGGAACCTCCACGACGATATCCTCCAATCCCTCTATGCCGTCGGGCTGACCTTGGAGGCCTCCCACCCACCACAGACGACAGATTTCCCACAACTGACCGCGCCTATCAACCAGGCCTTGAACCAACTCAAACTCGTCATGCGGCAAATCCGCAACTATATTGCGGGCCCCCAGCCAGCTCATGATGAGGGACAACCGTTCGACGTGGCCCTCGCCACGCTCGTGCTGAGCATGACCCTCGTGCAGGGACCTCATCTGCGCCTGACCATTGACCCGGGACTCTCCGAAGGCCTGTCGCGTGAACAAGCCGAATCCATTCTCCACTTCGTCCGGGAGGCATTGAGTAACTGCCTCCGACATTCTCACGCGCAGCAAGGCTTCGTGACCGCGCAACGACAGAATGGCTTCCTCCGGATCGAAATCCAGGATGACGGAGTGGGATTCAACCCCGACGCTGCCAGGAAAGATGGCCAGGGTTTATCCAACATGAGCGCTCGGGCACGAGCGCTGGGAGCGGATTTCAAGATTGTGTCCGGGCCTGGGCATGGCGTGCACATTGCGCTTGATCTCCCCTTGCCGCAAAGGAGCTCCCCATCATGAGTGCAACGAAATCCATCGGGGTGCTCCTGGTGGACGACCATGCGGTCGTTCGTGAGGGGCTCAAGATGGTGTTGGCACGCGATCCCCAGATCAGGATCATGGGAGAGGCAGGTACAGCCCAGGAAGCGGTTTCAGAAGCCCGTCGCATCAAGCCGGATGTGGTCCTGATGGATATCCGCCTGCCAGACGGTGACGGCGTCCAGGCCTGCGGGGATATTCTGGAACAATGTCCGCAGACTCGCGTCCTGTTTCTCACATCCTTTGCCGACGACGAAACAGTGCTGGCGGCGATCCTCGCAGGCGCTCATGGATACCTTATTAAAGAAATCGGGGTTGACACCCTCGTGGACTCAATCAAGCGAGTGGCTGCTGGCGAATCCATTCTAGACCAGGCTGCCACCCAGCGTGTGCTGTCCTGGGTAAAGACCCATGGCGTCTCCTCGCCCGGCTCCGGCCGCGAGCCATTGTCCCCACAGGAACAACGGATCGTGGCCTTAGTCGCCGAAGGCAAAACCAACAAGGAAATCGCCGCTGACCTTGGGCTCAGCCCTAAGACGGTGAAGAACTACCTCTCCACTATCTTCCAGAAGCTCCAAATCACCCGCCGGACCCAAGCTGTGGCCCTTTTTGCCAAGCAGTCCGCCAATAGGGCCAATCGGCCCTAGTCGTCTAGGGCCGTAAAACTTCGTACTGGCTCCCTCTTTTCCCTACCCGCCATTAGCGTCACCATGGTAAGCCTGACGTATGATTTCGACCCCACGATCCCAAGACCGTTGACCGATCCGATCTCACTGGGTCGGATGGCGGCCGGAAGGAGGACTGCCATGGATTGTCTGCGGTGCCACGGACTGATGGTTGACGACTGGTTCGAGGATACCAGGGCCGATCCGCTGGACATGAGTTTTTACGGCTTGCGGTGCGTGTGCTGCGGGAACATTCTCGATCCCGTCATCGCGGCGAATCGGTCGAGGCAGCTCCTTGCCCCTGATCACGAAACGGCACCACACCTCCTCATCGCTGAGGCAGTCGAGAATTGGGATATCGATATCGAAGCGGCCTGATTGCTTATTGACGCTCGACCCAGCCTCGTCGGTCAGCGGATGTCCTGAAAGAACGCGCGGGGAAGGATCGGAAGGTGGAACTCGACGTGCAGAATGATGAGCAAGACGCGGGCGAAACTGCGCCAGATTCCCATCTTGACGAACTTCCGGGAATCGGTGAGGACCGGTGGCGAGAGCAGTACAGGGGTCACGACCAGAATCAGCTTTTCGCAGAAGCCCACGTCCTCCAGGACCGGCTGATCCGGAAAACCACCCAGTCGCTCAAAGAGCGAACGCCGCACGAACATCGCCTGATCACCATAGATGATGCGGGAATGACGGCACCGGAAGTTGTCCAGGAAGGACACCAGTCGCAGCCGCCAGTCGTTGCCAGAAAACCGGTGGAGAAAGCCGCCGGCCTGGATAGTCAAGTCGGCTTCCAAGGTGTTAAGCCGGGCCAGTGCGCCATCCGGCAACTGGGTATCCGCATGGAGGAACAGAAGCCACTCGCCAGTCGCGTGTTTTCCGCCGGCGTTCATCTGGGAAGCGCGTCCTTTCGGTGCAGTCAAGCGGATGCGTGAAGCGTGATGCGTGAAGTGTGAAGCGTCCGAGGCGATGAGAATCGGAGCAACCTCAAACCCGAAGTTATTGAGGACTGCAAGCGTTCGATCTGTACTCCCGCCGTCCGCCACGATGACTTCATAGTCGCCTGGTTGCCGCAACAGATACCGCAGCGTCTCGGGCAGCGCCGTTTCTTCGTTGTAAGTGGGAATGATGACGGAAATCATATCGTCAGTTTTGAGTTGCAAACTCACAACTCAACATTCACACCTCATAACTCCTGCCTCTTGCCTCTCGCCTAGGCTGTGAGCCAAGTCGGCACATAGTTCTTAGCATCTGACGCCCAAGCAGAGGGATCCTCGTCAATGGATTCGAATAGGTCACTCACGGCGGTCACCATCGCATCAGTGAGAGCCAGATACTCCTGCCCGTGGGATCTGAGCGCGTCAGGGGAAGTCTCGCCGCTAGCGATCGCTCTCTCTAATACACGGTGACCGAAACCATGATGGGCCTCTTCTTGGTGCAACAGAATACGGCGC
>JAHWYE010000034.1 GCA_020028195.1 Nitrospirota bacterium | reverse complement strand
GGCATCAACGACGGCGACTACGTCTATGTGGACGGGAACCCGGTGGACCGGCCGTACCGCGGCTGGAAGCCGAGCGATCCGTTCTACAAGGTGTCGCGGTTGATGATTCGGGCCAAGTACAACCCGGCCTATCCGTACCACGTGACGATGGCGAAGCACGCCCCGTACGTGGCGACGGCGAAGTCGGTGAAGGGGCACGAGACGCGGCCGGACGGCCGGGCGATTGCGGTGGATACCGGCTATCAGAGCAACTTCCGGTATGGCGCGCAGCAGTCGTTCACCCGGAGCTGGCTGATGCCGATGCACCAGACGGACTCGCTCCCGGGCAAGCACGCGATTGCCTGGAAGTTCAAGTTCGGATACGCGATCGACCACCATGCGGTCAATACAACCCCGAAGGAGTGCCTGATCCGCATCACGAAGGCGGAGGACGGCGGGATCGGGGCGCGGGGCCCGTGGGAGCCGGTGCGGACGGGCTTTACCCCTGGCCAGGAGAACGAGTTCATGATCAAGTGGCTGAAGGGGGAGCATATCAAGATCAAAGTCTAACCGTGAGGCGTGAGGCGTGAAACGTGAGGCGACATTCGTGAAGCGTGACGCGTGAAAGGTGAGGGCCCCCCTTACCCATAACGCCTGACGCCTAACGAGGTTCGCCTTACGCCTAACGCCGAACGGAAAGGGAGGACAACATGCCGGAAGTCTATAACTGGCAATTGGGGCGGAAGATGCTCTATCCCTACGAGGAGCGGCACCCCAAGTGGCAGTTCGCCTTCGTCTTCAACATCAACCGGTGTCTGGCCTGCCAGACCTGTTCGATGGCGGACAAGTCCACGTGGCTGTTCTCGAAGGGACAGGAGTACATGTGGTGGAACAACGTGGAGACCAAGCCCTATGGCGGGTATCCCCAGTTCTACGACGTGAAGATCACGCAGTTGATCGAGCAAGTGAACCCGGGCGGGCAGGTGTGGAACGTGCGGGTGGGCCGCAAGCACCATGCGCCGTTCGGGGTGTTCGAAGGGATGACCATTTTCGACGCGGGGGCGAAGGTGGGCCAGGCGGCGATCGGGTACATTCCGACGGACCAGGAGTGGCGGTTTGTCAACATCTACGAGGACACGGCGACCTCGATGCGGGCCCTGGTGGAAGGCATCGACAAGACGGGGTTCTCGCGGGATGAACCCTGGCGGATGACGGGGAGCAGTCTGCCGGAGCATGAGACGTTCTTCTTCTATCTCCAGCGGATCTGCAACCACTGCACCTATCCGGGCTGTCTGGCCGCCTGTCCCCGGAAGGCCATCTACAAGCGGCCGGAAGACGGGATTGTGCTGATCGACCAGAACCGGTGCCGGGGCTACAAGAAGTGCGTGGAGCAGTGCCCGTACAAGAAGCCGATGTATCGGGGCACGACGCGGGTGAGCGAGAAGTGCATTGCCTGCTACCCGCGGATTGAAGGGAAGGACCCGCTGACGGGCGGGGAGCCGATGGAGACGCGCTGCATGGCGGCCTGCGTGGGCAAGATTCGCATGCAGAGCCTCGTGCGCATCGGGGAGGACGGGCTATGGGCGGAGGATCGGTGGCACCCGCTCTACTTTACGATTCGGGTGGAGCAGGTGGCGTTGCCCTTGTACCCGCAGTGGGGGACGGAACCCAACGGCTTCTACATCCCGCCGCGGCACTCCCCCCGGGGCTACGCGCGGCAGATGTTTGGGCCGGGCGTGGACAACGCGATCGAGAAGTACCTGGTGCCGAGCCGGGAGCTGTTGGCGGTGCTGCAGTTGTGGCGGGCCAGCCAGCAGATCATCTTCCGGTATGACGTCATTCCGGGCCCGAAGGTGTTTGAGACCCAGATTCACGGCAAGCGGTTTGACATGTACAACGACACCGTGCTGGGCTTCAACAAGTCGGGCAAGGAGGTGGCGCGCATCCAGGTGGAGGAGCCGATCTACATCCGGCCAGCCGAGCGCGTGAACTGGCTGTAATCCCACGCCAGTTCGCAGTGAAGGGGCAGGGGGCTCGCACAGGGCTCCCTGCCTTTTTTTTCTAAGAGGGCCCCCGTACCCTCTCTCCTACCACTTTTACAATCAGAAATTGTGGGTGCGAACCAGTCCTCTAAGAAGATCGACGTCGCCAGATTTCTTCAGCCATCGGCCCCGTTCAGAATGGCTTGACGGCCGGTTGTGCCTTGGGTAGAGTGATAACATTTGGCTTCTGCGCAGGGAGGCTGAGAGTGCCACGATCCTCCGGGCCAATCCCGTTTGCCGCCCAAGCTGTGCCTTTCCACGAATTTCTGGAGACCGGCAAATTGCCTGAGGGACTCATCACCAGCGATTACGTCGCCGAGCAGTTTGTGGAGCGGCTGGTGCACTATGTGCTGAGCGTCCCGGCCGGCAGCTTCACCATGGCCCACTTGGGACAACTCCTCGAACAACTGGATCCACGTCATCAGATCTTCTTCTTCAAGCGCCTCAAGGAAACCAGCCCTGGGAGCCTCAAGGACTTTGCTCCCCTCTATTACGGATACATGAACGAATTCCACTCACTCCTCTTCACGTAACATCAGAAAAAAACAGCTTGTCCCACCCCTCTCCTCATGTATAATGAGGAACGACTATTTATTACCATAAGAGAGGACTTGCATGAATCCGACCTTGCAGAGAGCCGTGACGAGTTTTTACAACCTTGTGTATGAGGCGCAAACCTTCGCGACCACAATGGCCCGGATCGACACGGCGGACCAAGAGCACTATGCCGGAAGAATCGAGGGGCTCAATTGGGTTCTCGATCGGTGCCAGGAGCTTGAAGACATGGATGCGAATCTGACCCCCTCCTCTCTTCAACGGGTGCTGAGCGACGTCAAATCGGACCTTGACCATGAGCTCTCGGTGCAGCGCCGTGAAAAAGGCCGTCGGGCTGATGGTCGCGAAGAAGCGTTGACATTTGTATCTGACTACCTATCCAGCCTGATCACCGCTACCGAGATAGAGTCCTCAAAAAGCTCGGTCTGATATAAGGCCCGCCAAGATCCTTTCCCAGAAGAAAGAAATTGGCTGCAGGCCTGCCTGCATGAAGGGCAGAGCAAGAGAGATTGGGAAAGAATTCCATGCTGCGCGAGTGGATCATTTTTGCGATTTGTCTGGGGCTGGGAGGTCACATCGCACTCGGGGTGATCCTGCACGATCCGGAGCTCTGGCCTTGGAGCGATGCAGGCTTGTCCGGACTCCTGATCGGACTCTCGGTCTATGGAGTTGTTCAGCTTGTTCGTTCGATCTGGTGGGTCGTAAGAGGCAGGACAAAAAGAGGTTCCGGAAACTGGAGTCGGTCAACCTCATAGGCAGAGACTGGTGCCTCCTCGACCACGAGACTGACTTGACCGATTCAATGATTCCTGGCTAGAATCCCCCCATGCCTACTCATCCGAAAAGCCACGACCCTAGCGGGTGGCCCTTTCCCCCTCGCACCCGTCGCGGCCAGCCTGTTGTCGGACAACCGCCCATGCAGCGGAGGAATCCTCCGGCGCCGGACCAGTACAGGTCATTTCAGGCCTCCCTGCTCTACTGTCCGACGTGCCGCCGGGCCACGCCGACCCGAGAGCGGTTGCTTCTCGTGCTTCCAACGGGGAACCTTTACGAATATTTGTGCGGGGAGTGCGGGACTTCCACTGGCTCCAAGACTGACAGGGAGCAAGAACAGGTCCGGCTGGTCCTTCCATAAATGTCACTGTAGAGACAGCCTTCCGGTCGCTCACTCACGTAGGAGCCACGCTTGAACGCAGGGGCTCTTTGATCAGTTGACCCAAGAGCCATGAAGGGTCAGGCCTTGTGGTTATGAGTGGTTCATTTTCTCTGAGAAGCAGGAAACAAAAGGAATCGCCGGAAGGTAGCGTCACGACTGCGAGAAGGAACGAGGGTGACCGAACTTAGGAGAGGTTCTCGATGGGAATCCCTTCCTCGATCAGCATCACGGGGATATCTTCTCTGATCGGATAGAGGATCTTTCGATCGGCACGGATGAGGCCGCCATCGAGTTTTTCACTCACAGGCTGACCGGACTTGTTCTTCAGCTCCCCCCTTCCGACCCGAGCGTTTAACTGAGCGATGAGCCCCTCATCAGCAAGGGTCACCTCTTGTTTGGTCTCGGGGCAGCACAGGATCGCCAGCAATTCTTTGTCGATATTGACCTTTCCGGCGGACTCTTTCGTTTCTCCCATGACGCCTCCCTCAGGCCAGCCGGGCACCGATGAGTCAGTTCTTTTGAACGAGGCAGCAGCAGGGGTAGGATAGATGAATCCCTCATCAAGATCAAGGCGAAACCGACCGGTTGACCAGGCTGTGAATGGCCCGTCGGAATCTGCTAAACTGGCGCACACATGGGAGGCCGTTGGTGAACTGGCCACAGAGGATCAGGCGATATGGTCTCACTGGGCTCTTTATTCTGGTGCCCGCCTGGGGGACGTTCCTGATCTTGCACACGCTATTTGTCACCATCGACGGCCTGATTGTCGATCTCTTCGGCGCTGCGATCGAGTCGGATATTCCCGGATTGGGGATCCTGACCCTGTTGTGCGTTATTCTCCTGGTCGGCGTCATTGCGACTCACATACTCGGCCAGCGGATGCTACACCGGACCGACGAATGGCTACAGCGCATCCCTTTGGTGCGCAGCGTCTATTTGACTCTGAAAGGAATGACCGATCTATTCAACTTTCGCGCTCGATTCGGCGCCAGCCCGGTCGTGGTGTTCCCTTTTCCCCGCGAGGGCCTGTGGGCGCTGGGGTTCGTTATGGGGCCGGCCCCGGCTGCTCTGCAGGTCGCTCCACTGGGGCCATTGGTGATGATCTTCGTGCCCACGGCGATTCACCCCTTTACAGGCTATCTGGCGTTTGTGCCCAGGCACCAGATGTTTCCAGTTCATCTTCCTCCTGAAGACGCGATGAAGTTGGAGTTTTCGGCTGGCCTCTATCGCCCGAAACCAGGCTGGCTGCGGCGGTCGAGCGTGCCGAACACGACTGATCGCGTCCAATCTTAGGGTCACCACGTTGTCCGCTCTTGATCAACTCATCGTCCGCCTCGCTCGTCCTGACGATGTGGACGCGCTCGTGAACTTTAGCGCCGCCATGGCCATCGAAACGGAAGGCCGCACCCTGGATACGGAGCGGCTTCGCCGTGGGACTCTGGCCGTGCTGAAATCTCCGGCGCGAGGCTTCTACCTCGTTGCCGAACTCCCTGAGGGATCCTTGACGGTCGTCGTTGGCCAGCTCCTGGTGACCTATGAATGGAGTGATTGGCGCAATGCGACCTTCTGGTGGATCCAAAGTGTCTATGTGCATCCGACCTGGCGCCGTCATGGGGTGTACCGCCGGATGCACGAATCCGTCCTCGCCCAGGCTCGGGCCCAAGAGGAGGTCTGTGGCGTCCGACTGTATGTCGAGGCGAGCAACACCGTGGCGCAGACGGTCTATCGGCGCGTCGGTCTATCCCCATCGCCGTACCAGGTCTTCGAAACGGACTTCGTCCTGCCGCGAGGAGATCATGAGAGCACTATGGTCTAAGGATCCCGGTCACTTTCCGGCGGCTACGGCTCCGATGCTCGAAGGAGGCCATTCGTGAGCAGGGTCCATGAAGGGCGACGGATGCCGAGACGGCTTCGGCTGGTGTGGTGTGCGCTCCTCAGTGTCCTGTTCATTTTGCTGACCGATTGTGCGTTCAACCGGGGCAACATTGGAGAAGAATTCAAGTCAGAGCACGTCGAATCAATCAAGAAGGGGGTGACGACACGAGCTGAAGTGGTGTCGCTGCTCGGCGCTCCGGATCGAATCCTCCAGGCCAACAGCTACGACATTTTTCAGTATTACCGGTACGACGTCAAGGCGGGCAGCTTACTCCTCATCCTGGTGAACTTCTCCCGCCTCAATATCAAGAGTGATGACCTCTACGTGCTTTTCAATCGGGATGGCATCGTGGAAGACGTGGTGTTTGGTAGGCGAACAGGCAGGATCGAGTTTCAGTTCTGGCCGTTCGGGGAATAGGGAACGAAGGATGTGGCGAATCGTGGTCATGTTGCTGATCGCCACGGTGCCCTGCGGATGCGGAGCCTTGAGTTTTGTCCGGGTGACCATCAACGAACCGATCAAACCCGAGGAGGCCGCCTTCATCGTTCCCGGCCAGACAACCTTCCACGACGTCGTTAAACAGTTGGGAGCGCCGAGCGAGATCAAAGAGACAGCCGACGGCGCGGTCGGCACCTATCACTTTCTTGACGTGAAATACTCACGGGTCAACTTCGGATGGATCGCCCAGTTCTGGCTGCCGGTGAATCCCGATTTCATCCTTTCCCGCGGAAGGCTCGGCACTGACCGCTTCGAGGTGTGGTTCGACCGGGCTTGGATCGTTCGAGAGTACGCCTTCGCTCATCGGTCAAGCGCTCCGAGTTTCCTGCCTCAACCGTTTTGAAGGGTCTCCTCTAGTCTGCCCTTCTGATCACTGCCGCTGCAGGATAGCAAGGGGGCAATGAAAGTGCAGCCGACAAATTGGATCTTCGCTTCCGGACAGGCCTGGAAGCTGTATGTGGTCGTGGCAGGCTTTGGCGGGACACTGGGCTGCTTCACCCTGGCATTGTTCTCGCTCGGGGACAGTGGCGGTGAGTTTGTCGCGATGGTGGTCTGTGGCCTCTTCCTGGGCTGCGCCACCTTCGTGTGGTTTACCGCGGTGCTCCGCTGTCCCTCTTGCATGGCGAAGTTGGTCTGGACGATGGCCTCCAGTCGTCCCCACAGCTCGTGGATCATCGACCTGGCGGCTCTCGATCGCTGCCCAGCATGCAACCAGAAGTTGGACCACCTCAGCAGGCCACAGGCATGAGCCATCACGGTGAACCCATGAGCCATTCCCACCATGTGCGAGTGAGCGACGTGCTCTTCGCTCTGACCATGCTGCTCCTTTCGGCCGGCCCGATAGAGGGAGCAGACCGATCCCAACCTCGCACTGGGGAGGAACCGCGTCTACGCGCCCGCGAGCTGGGGATCGTGGTCGGTCGCTATCAGCCGGGCCCCCTCAACGCCATTACAGACGTGGCAGGCGTGAAGGTCGGCCACGTGACCCTGATTCGTGGAGAGGGTCCACTGAAGCCGGGAGAAGGGCCAGTCAGGACAGGGGTGACCGTCATCATCCCTCGCGAAGACGTCTGGCACAGGAAAGTCCCGGCCGGCGCTTTTGTCCTGAACGGCACCGGCGAGATGACCGGTCTAGCCTGGGTGGCCGAATCCGGATTTCTTGAGTATCCGATCGCGCTGACCAACACGCTCAACGTTCCTCGCGTCGCCAACGGAGTCATGAGTTGGATGATCAAGCGATACCCTGGGATCGGCATCAGCGACGACACGCTCACTCCGGTGATCGCCGAATGCGACGACAGCCGGCTCAATGACAGTCAAGGACGGCACGTGTCGGAACAGGATGTGCTGGCCGCTTTGGATGGAGCCACCGGTGGACCGGTGGCCGAGGGCAATGTGGGAGCCGGAACCGGGATGGTGTCCTACGGATTCAAGGGCGGCATCGGCACCTCCTCCCGCCGACTGTCTGAAGAGGACGGAGCCTATACAGTCGGCGTTCTAGTCAACGCCAACCACGGTCGCCGGGAAGAGTTGGTCGTCGCCGGCGTCCCGGTCGGGCGGTCATATGAAAGGGAGGGGTCGGCTGGCAACAGCCCAACCTTCGGCGGAGAAGGATCAATCATCGTCACCATCGCGACAGACGCCCCGCTTGACGCGCGCCAACTCGGGCGGCTCGCCAAGCGGGCGGCGCTGGGCCTAGCCAGGACAGGAGCCACCGCGCGTCATGGGAGCGGAGATTTCATGCTCGCCTTCTCAACCGGCACCACGATCCCGCACTATCCGAAAGACCGCACGTTTGTCATGACGCACCTGGCGGACACGCATCTGAACCCCTTACTCAGCGCGACGGTTGAAGCGACCGAGGAAGCGGTGCTGAATGCCCTGACCATGGCCTCGACCATGGTGGGAAGGGACGGGCGCCGCGTGGAAGCCATCTCCCTGTCCCGCCTTCGAGCCTTGCTGACGACCAACCGCTAATCCACCTCCTCCCTGCCAGAACACCGCGAAGGACGGCTTGCATTTTGAGGAGAGGCGCGTCTATGCTTGGCTCTGCCGCGGGTCAGCGTAGTGACGCTGCGCATTTGCGGTCAGAGTGGAACGGCACGGGACCCCATGGGTGACTACCAGATTGGCGGAGGCTTGAGGCTGCTTACGGCGTTGGAGAAGACCCAGGCCTTTTCGGAATTCCTCCAGAAACGGATGGTGCGGGCCCTTGAGGCTGGAGACCCCACAGAGGTGCACTACCTGCTGGCCCAGCTTGACGACTATCATTCGTTCATGTGGCGCTATTACAAGAAGCTGCAGGAGGAGCGCGGCGACCGCGCGGGCGATCTCGAGGAGTAGCCATCGCTCAGTCCTGCACTGAATCATGACGATCGGCAAGGCAACAACATTTCGGTTCTCTGTGGCGGTCTCCCAATCCCGCGATGCGACCCAGGCAGGTCAGACCCTCGGGCAGGCTGCGAAGAACGGGCTTGGCGAGAGGACAGCCGACTTAGCCTTCTTGTTCTTTTCCCGCCATTACACTGATCAGGCCGAACAGCTCACGGCGGCGGTGCATGCGGAGCTGGCCCCTCGACTGCTCGTGGGCTGTACGGGCGAAGGGATTATCGCGGGCGCAGAGGAAATCGAAAATGCCCCCGGGGCCACCCTCTGGGCCGCTCACCTGCCTGGAGTACACCTGACCCCCTTGAGACTCTCCTTCGGGCAGGACGAGGATCAGTTCTCGGCGACGGGATGGCCAGACGACCTCGATCGAGAGACGGAATCCCCGGTCTTTGTCCTGATGGCAGACCCCTTTTCGACGCCCGTGGATGAAGTGCTGTCGCTGATCGCTGACCGTTGTCCCGGTTCAACCGCGATCGGGGGGTTAGCCGGAGGCGGCCACGATCTGGGCGGAAACCGCATGCTCGTCAATGATGAGGTGTATGACGGGGGCCTTGTGGGGGTCGTCCTGTCCGGCCCCATCTGCGTTCGAACGATCATCTCGCAGGGCTGCCGGCCGATCGGCGAGCGGTACGTGATCACCAAGGCGGAGAACAACGTGATTCATGAGTTGGGCGGCGCTCCAGCGCTGGAGCACTTGCAAGCCACCTTCGAGTCACTAAGCAGTGAGGAACAACACCGTGCGCACCGGGCCCTGCATCTCGGTCTTCTGATTGACGAGCACCGCAACCGGTTCGAGCGGGGTGATTTTCTCGTGCGAAACCTGATCGGCGCGGATCGCACCTCCGGCAGCGTGGCGATTGGCGACGTCGTGAGGGAAGGGCAGACTGTCCAATTTCATCTTCGCGACGCCCAGTCCGCGAGTGAGGATCTTCATGTCCTGTTGGCCGCCGACCGCTCTACGCATCAGCAACTGCCGCTGGGCGCGCTGGTCTTCAGTTGTTGCGGACGAGGACACGGCCTGTTCGGACGTCCCCATCACGATGCCGGGGCCCTCCGGGAACGTGTGGGGGACATTCCCGTGGCCGGCTTTTTTGCGCAGGGCGAGATCGGTCCAGTGGGCGGCAGCAACTTCCTCCATGGCTATACCGCCAGCATCGCGCTCTTCTCGGAGCCGGAATCCTGACAGTGTCCGAGGCAGCGCACACAGGCACACGAATCTCCACAGCACGACTCACACAGAATCGGCAATCCCTTGCAGACAGACTGGAAGGAGTCAACGATGCGACAACGACTGATTATGCTCAGCAGCGCGCTCTCGCTCGTGGGTCTGACCGTCTTCACATTCGCGGAGGAGAAGAAGATGAGCAGCAACGAAGCCGCCGGCCAAGTCGTGACGACTGAGTCAGGCCTGCAATATATCGACCTCGTGGTAGGAACAGGGCGACAGGCGGAGCTGGGCGACACCGCCACGGTGCATTACACAGGCTGGCTGGCCGACGGCAGGAAATTTGACAGTTCCGTTGATCGCAAGGAGCCGTTCTCCTTTCGAGTGGGTGCCGGGCAAGTCATCAAGGGATGGGATGAGGG
The DNA here is from genome assembly GCA_020028195.1 of Nitrospirota bacterium. Taxonomy (GTDB): domain Bacteria; phylum Nitrospirota; class Nitrospiria; order Nitrospirales; family Nitrospiraceae; genus NS-7. The sequence goes on along the minus strand of JAHWYE010000034.1, from coordinate 482 downwards.
CGTGGGCACCATGAAAGTGGGCGGGAAGCGCAAACTGACCATTCCACCACAGCTCGGATACGGGGCACGCGGGGCAGGAAACGTCATTCCCCCCAACGCCACCTTGACCTTCGATGTGGAGCTCCTGGGATTGCGCTAATTGAACCGGCCAACAACCAAGCTGCCCGTAGCATGAAACGGACCCCCCTATTCGAGGGCCACACGGCGTCCAAGGCCAAGCTGGTGGACTTTTCCGGCTGGGAAATGCCCGTTCAATATTCTGGCGTCGTGGATGAATATCAGACCGTCCGCGCCAGGGCCGGTCTTTTTGACGTCAGCCACATGGGGCGAATTGCCGTGGCGGGTGAGGGCGCGCTGCCCTTCCTGCAACGGCTCACCACCAGCAATGTCGCCAAACTCCGTGTGCACGAGTCACACTACTCGATGGTGTGTAACCAGCGAGGCGGCATCAAGGATGATATTTTCGTCTATCGAGTCAAATC
>JAHWYE010000002.1 GCA_020028195.1 Nitrospirota bacterium | reverse complement strand
ATGACCTCAGGCACGGGGTTGAGCAGGATAAAGAGCAACAGAAATATGGCGGCGGCGAGGAACGGCCCATTCGGATTGGAGGCCATCCCCTTCTCCAGCAACATCATTGGTACCCACAGCACAAACCCTACGCTAATCACATCCAAAAAGTACTGACCAACGCTCTCCCAGATGTCACGAATGGTCAAGCGGCGCGAGCTTCTGACTGCCTGCTCGATCAGGCTCAGTGTGGCCCCGATCAGCAACGCATTCACCGCGCCCAGGATGAACCCACCCAGAATGCCCAGCGGCGCAGCCACTGATGTTGCCGCCAGCATCAGGGCGGCAAAGATGACGACGGCGACGGAGATGATCCAGCAACGGGCAAAAGACTGTGCCGTCGTGCGAAGCGCGGCGCGATACAGGTCAAGGGTGGCGCGGAGGATCGTGGTCATTGGGTAGGCCATCATGCACTCGATGAGAGGGATTGTCTCAAGCGGTCGGTTTCATCTTTGCCGCAGCCGCTCGCGCCAGAACGGCTCGCGGAACGTAGCGGCTTAGCCAGGAAGCGACACGGCCTCTCCATCCAATCGTAACCAGGGCTGGGCCATGCTTGAGCGCCGCCAACGAAATGCTGACCACCCCGGCCGCACTCTGCGTCCCGAGCGGGTTCTTGGGCTTGAACCCAGCTGTCGTGTGGAAATCTGTGTCTGTTGAACCAGGGCAACAGACCTGGATACGCACACCGGCTGGCCGAACTTCCTCGGCCAGCGCCTCCGAGAGGGTAATGAGAAATGCCTTGGTCGCCGCATATTCGGCAAGGTAGGGAACCGAAAACAGGCCGGCGATTGAGGCGACATTGATAATCGCTCCTACTCGTTGTTCGATCATGCTCGGGAGGAATAATCTGATGCTTTCCACGACCGTGTTCACGTGCAGACGGAGCATCTCCTGTATCCGGGCCATCGGCATCTCCACAAATTCTCCGAATAGCCCAAACCCGGCATTGTTGATCAACAGATCAACCGTGGGGCGGCGCTGACGGGCCGCCACATAGAGTCGGTGGGCTGCCCCCGGCTCGGCCAAGTCCAGCGCTTCACTGCTAATCTGAACCCGGTGTCTGGCGGTGAGTTCCAAGGCAAGCCGATTCATTCGATCCACGTCTCTGGAGACGAGCAGCAGATCGTAGCCTCCGGCAGCCAATGCCCGAGCGTATTCGGCGCCGATTCCGCGAGAAGCGCCCGTCACAATTGCAAAAGGACGAGTATCGGTCTCAGCCTCCACAGGTCGACGCCCTCCTTGCGCGACATTAGTCTGGACGGTCCCCTCCGGTCAAGCCGGCTGCATGGGACTCGACGAACCTCGTGGAACAGAGTAGAGTTGAACGGTCTTCCATTCCTTGACTTACACCACTTCATGATTATCGCCTTGACGTACATGGCGGGAATCGCGACTTGAGCAAGTAGAGAAACCATGACTATGGATATGAATCGCATGACCATCAAGCTTCAGGAGGCCCTACAGGCCGCCTCCGCACAGGCAACGCGGCGGAGTCATCAAGGTATTGATGTCGAGCACATGCTGCTTGCCTTGCTCGAACAAGAAGGCGGCCTGGCCGGACCGTTGCTTGAGCAGGCCGGGGTCTCACAGGCCTCCGTGCGCAAGGCTGCTGAACAGGCGCTGGCGAAAGTTCCTCAGGTGCAGGGCCCTGGAGTCGCTCCCGGCCAGATCCACTTGACCGCACGCTTCTCCCAAGTCCTGGCTCGGGCTGAGCAGGAGATGCAGGCCCTGCGGGACGAGTATTTGAGCGTGGAGCATGTCCTGCTCGCTATCGCTGAGGACGGCGCGATCTTTAAGCGTCTGGGCCTGACCCGTGATCGGCTGTTGTTGGCTCTGCAACAGATCCGAGGAAGCCAGCGTGTCACGAGCCAGGACCCTGAGGGGACCTATCAGGCTCTGGAGAAATACGGACGAGACCTGACCAGGTTAGCCGGGCAAGGTAAGTTGGACCCGGTGATCGGGCGGGATGAAGAAATTCGGCGCGTGATTCAGATCTTGTCTCGGCGAACAAAGAACAATCCTGTCCTCATCGGCGAACCGGGCGTCGGCAAGACCGCGATCGCCGAAGGGTTGGCGCAGCGGATTGTGAAAGGGGATGTGCCGGAAGGACTGAAACAAAAACGGGTTATCGCCTTGGACATGGGCGCGCTGGTGGCCGGAGCCAAGTTCCGCGGTGAATTTGAAGAACGGCTCAAAGCAGTGCTCAAAGAGATCCAGACTGCTCAAGGCCAGGTCCTGCTGTTCATCGATGAGTTACATACAGTGGTGGGAGCCGGCGCCGCGGAGGGGGCCATGGACGCCGCGAACCTCCTGAAGCCCATGCTGGCAAGAGGCGAGCTGCACTTGATCGGCGCGACCACGCTGGATGAATACCGCAAACACATCGAGAAAGACGCAGCGCTGGAACGGCGCTTTCAGCCGGTGCTGGTGGACCAGCCGTCAGTCGAAGACACCATCTCAATCCTCCGAGGCTTAAAGGAGCGCTACGAAGTTCACCACGGGGTACAGATCAAAGATGCGGCGCTGGTCGCCGCCGCGAAACTGTCGCATCGCTACATCAGCGACCGGTTCTTACCGGACAAAGCCATTGATCTGATGGACGAGGCGGCGGCCCGGTTGCGGACGGAGATCGACAGTCTCCCGGTGGAGTTGGATGAAGTTTCCCGCAAGGTGATGCAACTGGAAATCGAACGTGAGGCCCTGCGTAAGGAAACCGACGCCGGCAGCCGGGCACGCCTCGAAGCGCTTGAGCAAGAGCTGGCGGAAAAGAACCGGGACTTGGCCGCGCTCAAGGCTCGATGGGAAGCCGAGAAGGCTTCGGTGGGCCGCCTGCGGAAAATCCGGCAACAGATCGAGGGCGTGAAACAAGAGATTGAACGGGCCGAGCGAGCCTATGATCTCAACCGCGTGGCTGAGTTACGGTACGGTGACTTGCCTCGCCTGGAACGGGAGCTGGCGGCTGAGGAGCAACAATTGGTCAACAAGCAGGGGGAGAGTCGGCTCTTGAAAGAGGAGGTTGATGAGGAAGACATCGCGCTGGTCGTCAGCCGTTGGACGGGAATCCCCATCAGCCGGCTGATGGAAGGCGAGATGGACAAACTGCTCCGGCTCGAGGAACTCCTCCACAGGCGAGTCGTGGGCCAGGACGAAGCGGTGAAAGCGGTGGCGGACGCGGTCCTGCGCGCTCGGTCCGGCATCAAGGATCCCAACCGGCCGATCGGCTCGTTTCTGTTCCTGGGTCCTACGGGAGTCGGGAAAACCGAGCTGGCGCGGGCCCTCGCTGCGACTCTGTTCGACGATGAGGCCAATCTGATCCGGATCGACATGTCGGAGTACATGGAAAAGCACACCGTGGCTCGTCTGATCGGGGCTCCTCCGGGATACGTCGGATATGAAGAAGGGGGCCAGCTTACCGAGGCGGTGCGGCGCCGCCCCTTCTCCGTCATCTTGTTCGACGAAATCGAGAAGGCGCATCACGATGTGTTCAACGTTTTACTCCAGGTGCTGGATGACGGTCGGTTGACGGATTCGCAGGGTCGCACCGTGGATTTCAAGAACACGGTCTTAATCATGACCTCGAACCTTGGTAGCCAGCATATCCTGGAGGCACAACAGCAGCGTGCGTCGTACGAAGAGATGCGGCGCCTCGTGATGGGTGAGCTCCGTCGGCACTTCCGCCCGGAGTTTCTGAACAGAGTCGATGAAACGGTGGTCTTCCACCCGCTCACAGGGAAGCATCTGGAGCACATCGTGGAGATCCAGCTTGCCCGGCTGCGTGATCGCTTGGCTGAACGACGGATTTCGCTGGTGCTCACGCGGGCGGCGACGGCCAACCTCGCAGAACGTGGGTATGACCCGGTCTATGGCGCCCGTCCCCTTAAGAGACTCATTCAGCAGGATATCGAGACGCCGATCGCCCGTCTGCTGGTGAAGGGTGAGCTCCGTGACGGAGATACTGCCACACTTGATCTGAAGAACGGTCAGATTGTGGTCGTGCCGACGCTAGCCGCCAGCACCAAGTGAAGGCCCTCTTCTTCATAAATACTGCTTGACAACCGTCGTCGCGGTGTTATCTCCGCCCTAGTTCATAGAGCGAATCACCCACACGTAAGCAAACAAAGGAGGGCCGGCCATGAATGTGGTACGTTGGGACCCTTTTCGAGACCTGGAGGAGATGTCGGATCGGCTCAACCACGTGTTTGGTAGACCGGCGGTGCAGCGGGAGCGCGGCAAGGAAACCATGACCGTCGCAGACTGGTCGCCAGCCGTGGATATCAGTGAGTCGGAGAGGGAATATTTGATTCATGTCGAGCTGCCGGAGGTCAAGAAAGAAGACGTCAAGGTGTCTGTTGAGGAGGGCGTGCTTACGATCCACGGGGAACGAAAGCAGGAGAAAGAAGAGAAAGGAAACAAATACCACCGTGTCGAGCGGTCCTATGGCAGTTTCGCGCGCAGCTTCACGGTTCCCGACGGTGTGGATGACACGAAAGTCACGGCTGAATTCAAGGACGGCATGCTGAACCTTCACCTGCCGAAGTCCGAACGGGCAAAGCCCAAAGCGATCGATGTGAAGATTGGATGACACTCGATACCTGGGGGCTTGACTGACTGAGAAAGATGGATATTTGTACTCATAGCGCTGAGCTGATGAACGCTGGCAGACCACATAGCTAGACAGGAGGGATACTATGACACTGGCAACTTATGCGCCATTTGATGTGGACAGGTTTCTGAGTGATGTGCTTCGCACGGTGGGTGCGGAGGGGGTGTGGGCTCCGGCCTGCAACACCTACGAGAATGAGCAAGGCTTTTGGATCCAGGCTGTCCTGCCTGGTATGGAGCGGAAGGATATCGAAATCAAACTGGACGACGGCGTGTTGACCCTGAAGGGCGAACGCAAGGAGGAAGCCACAGAGTCTCAGCGAACCTACTTCGTGCGAGAAATCGGTTGGGGACCGTTTTCCCGTTCGTTCAGACTTCCGACCAATGTCGATACAAGTAAAGTGTCGGCCAGCTATAAGGATGGGGTCTTGACCATTGAGCTTCCGAAACGTGAGGAAGCAAAGCCTCGCCGGATCACGATCGAAACTGCATAACCTCGGACGGAATAGCACGGGCCGCCGGCGACCAGCCGGCGGCCCAAGTCGTTTCTAGCCAATCGCCACGATCCCGCCGCCCATATCATCGTCCCTTCCGCTCATGCGGTGCTTTTCGACCCGCCATTCTGTCGAAGAGATCTCCAGCGTATGGCCTTTCATGGTGCGGAACGCGCCATTTTTCACGATCACCCGATCGGGTGTCTTCAGTGCGACTTCCAGGACTATTTTCCCGGACTCCGAGTGCTTGAGCATCAGACTGGACGGCGTTCTGGTCAGCTCGTGCGCCCGACGCTCATTAAAGGCCATCGTGCTATCCACTATCTTTGCGCACACGCGACCAGCCTCGTCAAACACCACAAAGTTCACCATCAGCGGTCCTTCAGGCTTCCGGACCGACACGATAAGCTGCGGCACTCCCTCGACCTCTACCGTACCGTCGGTATTGCGGTAGAGATTCGAACCGATCTCCATGTCCATAATCCGATCAGTCTCCTTCGCTTGGTCCTCTGTTCGATTGCTTTATTGAGTCATTGGCCCATCGCTTCATTGAGTAAAGGAGTCAATGGATAACTGTGTCAATTCTGAGCTTAGGGTTTCTTAATCCGGTGCAGGATGAGTGCGACGCAGCCGCCCAGGAGGCCTCCTCCCATGATGGCCGTGAACAACTCCACCAGTTTGACTTCCCAGAGGGATCCCTGGGCCTGCATGACTTCGCGAATCCCTCCCTGGAGCATGATGATCGACAAGGCCATCGTCGCGCCGACCACGAACCACCAGGCAAAGACTTTCACAGACTGCATATCGCCCGTCTTTCTATAGTTCACTGCGCCGGTCGAGGCCGCGATATTGAATCGCCTCGGCCAGATGCACCGTGGCGATCTGATCCGAGCCAGCCAGGTCAGCAATGGTGCGCGCCACTCGAAGGATGCGCCCATAGGCTCGAGCCGACAGCCCCAGTCGAGTCATCGCCTGCTCAATGAGGGTGCGACCGGCCGTATCGATCGTACAATACTTCTTGACGTGCCTGGGCTTCAACTGTGCATTACTGTAGAGCCTCTCCTTCCGATAGCGAGTCGCCTGACGGGCACGGGCAGCCGTCACGCGAGCGCGAATGGCCGACGTCGGTTCCTGCTGCCCCTCCCCGCCCAGCTCACGGACCGGCACAGGCGGGACTTCAAGATGGATATCCAGACGGTCGAGGAGTGGCCCGGACAGACGGGCGCGATACCGACGGATCTGCTGAGGGGTGCACAGGCATTCACGAGACCGATCACCATAGTATCCGCAAGGGCAGGGATTCATGGCCGCGACCAGCATCACGCGTGCCGGATATCGCAATGAGGCGCTGACCCGCGTGAGCATGACCGTGCCATCTTCCAGCGGTTGCCTGAGCCCATCGAGGACGTGCCGCTTGAACTCCGGGATCTCATCCAGGAACAACACCCCATGATGGGCCAGCGAGACTTCGCCCGGTCGGGGGACTGCGCCTCCGCCGATCAGGCCGGCATCGGAGATACTGTGATGGGGTGCGCGGAAGGGGCGTGTCGTGATCAGCGGTGGCCCGTTGCCCAACAGCCCTGCCACACTATGGACACGAGTCGTTTCAATCGCCTCCTCCGGCTCCATCGGCGGCAGGATGCCGGAAAGGCGTCGGGCCAACATGGTTTTTCCGGACCCCGGCGGACCGATCATCAACACGTTGTGTCCGCCGGCAGCCGCCACTTCGAGGGCTCTCTTCGCGTGTTCCTGTCCTTTGACATCAGCAAAGTCTTCCTCATCGGCAGTGGTCGAGGCAAACAGCGCCCGATGGTCAACCACTGCCGGGGGGATCGCACGCGTGCCCTGCAAGAATTCCATCGCCTCAGGCAGCGTGTGCACCGGAAACGCCTGCACGCCTTCCACCACGGCCGCTTCCGGAGCATTGTCGGCTGGCAGGACCAACTCGTACGTCTTCCGGCAGGCCATCCCGATCGACAGAGCGCCGGCAATCGGTTTGATCCGGCCGTCCAGCGAAAGCTCGCCAACCAACACGCGGTCCCGCACAGCCTCGGCCGGAAGCAGATCCTCTGCCACGAGAATGCCGACCGCAATAGCCAAATCAAAACCTGAGCCCTCTTTCTTCAGATCGGCCGGCGCAAGATTGACCGTGATCTTCTTGACCGGAAACGAGAACCCCGTGTTTTTGAGCGCAGCGCGGACTCGGTCGCGACTCTCGCGCACGGTGGCATCCGGAAGTCCGACCACTGAAAACTGCGGCAAGCCACCTCCGATATCCACCTCGACTTCGACCACATGCGCATCGAGCCCCACTAACGCGGCGCTCAAGACCTTGGCCAACATGAACTTGCTCCGCAAGAAGGCAAAAGGAAAAAGTCAAAAGTAAGGAAATATCAGCGTAACTATTTGGCTGGCTGCTCCTCAGAAACTTTTTACTTTTACCTTTTAACTTTTCACTTTTTACTTGGGGTGGTGGCGGGATTATAGGCGGACCCCTGTAGGTTTTCAACACCGGGTTCGGACATTATGTATAATACACCCCATGTTTCCTTGGACTTTCCAGGTGAGACACCTCGATCCCTACTTCCACCCACTCTTCGGCTCGTTCAATCATCAGCGTCACATTCTGAATAGACCTCAGCGAACCCTCACCGTTGTTCGCCTCGCGTTCGTGACCTGTGTCGCTCTTCTGCTGTCAGGGCCATTCATCCTCGCACAGGAACCTGCACCTGGAGCAGGCACGTGGCAAGCCATGGCTTCTGCCCCGACAAAGCGGACCGAGGTCGTAGGAGCGGCCCTGGGGGGCAAGGTCTATGTCGTTGGCGGATTCAACGAACCAGGCCTCAGCAGCATCATGAATCTGGCCGTGAGCGACGCTGTGGAGGAGTACGACCCTTCCACCGACCGATGGGCAACCAAAGCGCCGCTGCCGATTGGTCTCCACCACGCCGGGGCTGCTTCGTTTGGGGGTCGGCTCTATATCATCGGCGGTTTTACGAAGTCGTTGTTCTCCGTCTGGCAGCCGGTGGCGAGCGTCTATATGTACGACCCGAAGGCTGATTCATGGATGGAACGAGCCCCTATGCCCACAAAGCGTGGCGCCCTCGCAGTGGTGGAAGTAGGCGGGAAGCTCTTCGCGATCGGTGGCTACGATGTTACCGGTAATTCCAGCGCCGTCGAAGTGTATGATCCGGCGGCGAACAGTTGGAGTACCAAAGCCCCGCTTCCCACCGCGCGCGATCACCTGGCAGCCGCCACGGTGGGGACGCGGATCTACGCAATCGGTGGACGCCTGAATCGAGACTATGCCCGCAACTTGTCGATCACCGAAGCCTATGACCCTGTGGCCGACCGGTGGATGCGGATCGCTGACCTTCCGACTCCACGGAGCGGGATCACTGCGGCAGTTGTCCGGGACGTGATCTATGTCTTCGGCGGAGAAGCGCCGGAAGGAACGTTCCGCACAACCGAGGCCTATATGTCGGCCGTTGACCGCTGGCGAACGATGGTTCCCATGCCGACCGGACGGCACGGCCTGGCCTCGGCCACGGTGAACGACCGCGTGTACGTCATCAGTGGTGGTCCAAGCCCGGGAGGATCGTTCAGCAACGTCAACGAAATGTTTGTCCCTCCAAGCATGCAAACAGGAGCCAAGGAACAGACCCGCGCGTCTCCCAAGCAGGTGGGGACCATAATGGCCCTGCTCGCTGCGTTTGGGGAGGCGGGCGCGCTCCCTGCCGAATCCAGTCCGGAAGCGAATCGGCTGATCAAGGCGCTCATCCAGTTTCAAGCCGCGTTCATGAAGAGCACTCACCCGGCTGTCCGACGGCTTCTGACGGACGCCTTGACCGAACACCTTGGGGACCGCGCCCAGGCGGCAGCCGACTCGTTCCAAGCTGATGGCTGGACTTCTCAGACATTGGAAGCGGTGGTCAACTATGTGGCCCAGCACTCCGTATGGGATCAACCTGGTCTGGAGGAGGGATTGCTGCCCTATCATATCGGGCGGAGCGATTTCGAACTGCTCGCACAGACGTTCGTGACCGCGCGAGCCACGCTTCTCGTGCGGGGTCAGGATTTCCACACCGTGTACGCGTCACGTCGGCGTGACATGCCCGGTGCGGGGTTGTGAACACCGTCGTTCCGTGAAGATTTCACGCCGCACTTTCGCGGCGCGCGAAAGAGGAGGTCGCGATGGCAACGAAGGCCTATATTCTGATTAAGGTGAAGGCCGGTAAGACCAAAGACGTCATCAAGGCGCTCAAGAAGATCGCCGGTGTGGAGCAAGCGCACCCTTGCTTCGGGCAGCCGGACATTTTCAGCTTTGTCAATGTCGCGGATGAAAAGGCGCTCTCAGATGTGGTGATCACGAAGATCCACACTGTTGAAGGTGTGGAAGAAACGGACACCCACATCGTCGCGGAAACCTAGCGCCCTGTATCTGCCTGAGTCGTGGCATGGGAATGCCCTCATGATTCTGAGGGTGTGGTGCGCGTCAGGCTCTAGGTATTTGTAGGCCGGTCACTGCATTTCTACCCGGACTGTTTGCCCCGTCGCCGCTGATTGATAGCACGCATCCGCGATTTCAACCGCTCGTTGACCGTCCAGGCCGGTGACCGGCATCGGAGCCCCGCGTCCGAGGGCGTCAAGGAACGCGTGTAAGGTTTCGACGATCGTCGGACGATCCTCCAGCGTCTTGTCATCTCGCAGGTTGCCGGACGAGATTCTGGAGAGGCGATGGCTGACCCAATCTGCAATCAACTGTCCGTCCTTCCCTACCCACTCGGCTCGGCTGATTCGTCCTGCCGTGACGCGCGACACGTCCACGATACAAGGTAGACCGCCGGTAGTCCACAGACTGACCAAGGCCATGGACTCCGGTCGCGCAGGGGGAGAGCCATCCATATCGCACCGGACTTTGATTACTTCCTCCCCGGTGAGAAAACGGACCAGATCCAGGAGATGAATCCCGATCTCTAAGAGCACCCCTCGCCCTGCGTAGTCTGCGGGACTGTGGGGTAACTCTCCGCGCGGCTCCATTCGATTTGTGAGCACGAGGTATTGTCGCGACCCCGCGCAAGCCAGCTCGGCCTTAAGCGCCGATAGGGTGCTGTCAAACCTCAGGGTCTGGGCGGTCATCAGAGGTGTGCCGTAGGATTCGGCCGCCCGCACCATTTCCCGCGCCTCAGCGCCGGTGGGTGCAAGTGGCTTCTCGATGAGGAGCGGCTTTCGTGCAGGGACTGCGTCCAGGCAAATTTGGCGGGTGACCGATGGCGGTGTGACCACCACGACCGCTTCGACGTTGGGGTCTGCGATGAGATCTTGGTGGGCCTGGTAAAATTTCACCGAGTGGTCGGCGGCGAAGACCGAGCCCTGAGCGGCGGTACGGCGGCAGACCGCCATGAGACGGGCATTGGGTAGAGGCTCCAGGAGATGCCTGGCGTAGCGCATCCCGTGGCGGCCCAATCCGATTAATCCGATCCCTATCGGGGCCAACGCCGTGCCTTCATCCAAGGCCTGTTGCCGGTGCCCACATACACAAAGAGGCCGTGCTGAGCAACACGGCCTCCTCCTGTGACGTGATGGAACTCTTCAGTTGATTTCCTGACTAGTGGCGCCTGCCGCCCGGTTCCGAGCCCCCTCCCCCGCCGCGACCGCTCCCGCCTCCCCAGGAGCGTTCCCGTTTTTCCTGAGGCTTGGCTTCGTTCACAACCAGTGCCCTTCCCTCATGCTGGGTCCCGTTCAGCGCCGTGATCGCTTTCTGCGCCTCCTCGGATGTCGCCATTTCCACAAATCCGAACCCGCGTGATTGACCGGTGTACCGATCGGTGATCACCTTGGCTGAGGTTACCGTGCCATGTTGTGCAAACAGTTCCTGAAGCTGCTGATCCGTCACCTGATACGATAAACCGCCCACATACAGTTTATTGCCCACGGTGTCCTCCTTTGATCGGTCGTCACGAACTGCCTCGGGTCTGCATAGCCTGACCCAGGCACAATTGTAGCCCCGCATGCCCAGGAGGTCAATCGTCGCCGGCTCAATTGACAATCCTTCAACGCGGTCGCTATAGTACGCCTCCCTGTGCGCGTATCACGCGCTCGTCCACAATTCGCATGCCTGACCGAGTATCACCTTTCACGCTCGAGCAAATCGGCACCAGCGCCGTCCGCTTCCCAAGCGGAGCCCCGATTCCAACCATCACGGACGTGTCCGCCGATCCCTACGCACGGACTCGCATTTCGAAGGACGCGCAAGTGGAGGGCCTGCTCTTCTGGCCGCAGGAAAAGAAGACCTATCCGAGCCTTGTGCTGCTGCATGAGAAGTGGGGACTGAACGCGCAGATCAAGGACTTGGCAAATCGGCTCGCTTGCGAAGGCTATACGGTAATCGTGCCGAATCTGTACGGGAGACAAGGAGGCATGGTGACCGCGAACGAGGAAGTCGCGATGGAGCTGATGAGCCGGATGAATGAGACGCTGCTGCTGCAGGACATCAGTTCCTGTTGCGAGTTCCTCAATACACGCGACCACGTGAAACGAAATGTGCACGGCGTCATCGGATTCGGTATAGGCGGCTCCCTGGCCATCAGGCTCGCCTGTCAGCGGAAGCGGCTGCGAGGCGCGGTGGCCTTTTACGGTCGAATGTTATCTCCACCTACGGTGCTCAAGGACCTCTATTGCCCTGTTCTTTATCATCAGGCCGGGGTGGATGACTGGGTGCCCGTCGAGGAAGTCGAGCAACTGCGCCAGGCGGCCAAGGAGTACGGGAAACAGGTGGAGATCCGGACCTACGACGGCCTGCCTCACGCCTTCTGCAACGAGACGCGCAAAGACGTCTATCGTCCAGAAGCCGCCCGGAAGGCCTGGGAGGCCACGCTGGCATTTCTCGGCGACTGCTTCAAAGCCGACCAGTAACAGCATACCCCCGGCAGCTTAATCCTTATTCGTCGTCCCCCGCGTCCCATTGAGATTTTGGATCGGATGCCGCAGAATGAACCGCGATGGGCTCACGAACGCTTCGAAGTCTCTTCGTGCCACTCATAGGAGTCGTGGCTGCCGTTGTTGGATCGGGGCTCGCGCTGCAGGCAGTCGAGGCGGGATTGCAGGCTCCGGTCCTGGAGCCGCCGGACTTCCCGAGCATCTTACGCGTGGAGGCCCGCAATCTGACTGCTATCACCTCAGATGTTGAGGCCTCGGTGCTTTTCTCCACTCGTCTAGGCCCTCTCCTCGACCTTAAAGACGCGCTTGCGGCTCTCACCGATCAATCACCGGCGAGTAAGAGCGCTCATGGCACAGCCTCTTCCGACCTGACCAAGGCGGCGGTTCGGTTGACCGCTGACATGGCCGCATGGCGGCTTGCGGCTGCAGTCAAAGAGGCGGCCAACGCAGAGGATATAACTGGCTTGCAGACCATCCAGCAAGAAGCTCTGCCTCAGCAAGGCTGGCTGCTCAAAGGAGAGGAGCGTGCATTCTTACGTCGGACGATGACGCATAGCGCGGTGCTGACCTCGATCCAGTCCCTACAGGTCCAGGATTCGGACCAACCGGTCGGATACGAAGAATATGCCACGTACCTCGACCGGACTTATCCACGATTGATCGGCCCAGACTCCTCATGGCTTGCGATGGCTGAAAGAGAAGGACCCGCCGGCCTGCGCCGGCGCTTAATGGAGTTTTGGGAACGCGCTCCTCAGAGTCATATTGATAGAGACAAGCTGGCCGCTCGGTACTTTCACATCAAGCTTCGCCCCGTGCTCGTTGCGCATCTTGCTGCGCTGGCGATCCGCGCAGAAGCCGAGGCAGAGCAGCGGACTCGCGAAGAATGGTTCCGCTTGCGTTCATGGCAAGACACCTTGCAGGAGATGAAAGGGCTCGCTCGTCTTTGCGGGACCTGGCAGTGGACGGTGCATAACCATAAGCACCATCAAGAACACAAGATGGTTCTTTCCTTTCTCCCCCCGGGTGTAGTCTCTCCGGACGGACCGCGACCGGCCAAAATCGTGGTGTTGGGAGATGCCGTGTATCTTCGATGGGAATATCAGGGAGGGTATCAGGAGGACAGCTTGCTGTTCACTGGAGGGAGCCAGCGCCTGGAAGGCACCTTCACGAATTCAGCAGGAGCATGGGGATCCATCACTGGCAAACGTACCGCCGCCTGCAGCCCTTAGGCATCTGCCTGTCGAGATTTCCAGCACCCCCAGCCTAGTAGTGCCCAACCGGCGAGGAATGCGAGCCCGCCCAATGGCGTCAAGGCGCCAAGCCAGCGTGCGCCTGAGAACGCAAGCGCATAGAGACTTCCTGAAAACAGCAGTATGCCGAGCACAAACAGCCATCCCGCTGTGCGGAGTGCAACATGCCGGTACTGATGGCTTGCCCACCCAACGGCACACAAGGCAAGCGCATGATACATCTGGTAGCGAGCGGCGGTCTCAAAAACAATCAACATCTCGGTCGGGAGCGTGGCTTTAAGCGAGTGAGCGCCAAACGCTCCTGCCGCAACCGCGAGAAACGCAAACAGAGTCCCTAATAGGAAAAAGGTTCGTGACATGGCTCTCATCACGACAGAACAGCTGTCGCAGCCGAGTATAGCACGGCTCAGCCTTATCCCTATCGGGTCAAGTACTCCTAACGTGATGCGTTTAGTCGGTCAGCCTGCTGGGTGTGACGTAGTTCACACGCACTCTGTACGCCTCGGGGTATAATGAGTCCTTATAGGCGGAATGCTGATGTTTCAGCTCGTGGGCGCGAAGGCGAAGTTGTTCAGCGTATGTATTTAGACGTGAACCGGCAGTCGCAGGGATCCTAGGCTATGGCACGCGTGCTCGTAATCGACGATGAAGAACAGGTCCGGACGCTGATCCGGGAAGTGCTCGAAGGAGCCGGCCATGAAGTGATGGAAGCTGGCAACGGCCGAGAAGCAATGAAACTGTACGAGGCAAACCCGACCAATGTGGTCATTACGGATCTAGTGATGCCGGAACAGGATGGCTTGGAGATCATTAGGGAACTACGACGCCGGTTTCCTGCGGTCAAAATTATCGCCGTGTCCGGGGCCCAGCAGAAACTCAACCTTGACCTCCTCTACGTTGCTGAAAAGCTGGGCGCCCTACGCACATTGGAAAAACCGTTTGACATACGCAAACTGGTCGCTCTCGTGGAGGAGTTGCTCCAGGATAAGCCCTAGACCGTCGGGAGCATCCTCATCCTTCCCGCAGCGCTCTTGAGAATTGGAGATAAAAAGCAGCCGGAAGCAGAATCGCTGGTGTACGTGGTGCCGGAGACCGGACTCGAACCGGTACGGGCCTTGTGAGCCCAAGGGATTTTAACTCCCTAATCAAGCCCTTGTTTTTGGGTGGTGCCGGTGGAGGGATTTGAACCCTCAACCCCTAACGGGGTGCGGATTTTAAGTCCGCTGCGTATGCCAGTTCCGCCACACCGGCTTGGTGCGAGAGTGTAGCGGATTCAGCAACATTCGGCAACAAGTCGGCGCAACAACTAGTTTAGCTCAATGGCGCGGAGGGAGTATGTCGAATGGATTGACACCGCAGGATTTTACCGACCTGCGTAATGACGCCATGCGTGAAGGCGTCAAGGGCCTCTTTCTGATGAACGGAGGCGGGTCTGTCGCTCTGTTGGCATTTCTTCAGGTCATCTGGAAGGACATTCCTTCACTCGCCAAGTACGTCGTCTGCGGCCTCGTCTTCCTCGTTGTGGGAGTAGTGCTGGCTGGACTGGTTCACTTTCTCAGGATACACACCGCGACTACTCTACAGCGAACTGGAGACAACAGGAATCGCACGTTCATACGGTTCCAGAGATTCTATTTCTTGTGTGCCTATGCCTCACTGGTGGTCTTCCTTGCCGGCATGGGAGTTGTGCTGTATGGGGCGTGGGGCATACTGCTGGCCGTTTCCACAGCTTCTCTAGTTCCTTGCCCACCCATTTAGGCTAGATTACTTGTTACTTCGTGCGGGCGTCAGTGGCGGGGATGGAGCCAGGTAAGAGGAATGTCGGGCGTGAAGTTGGCGCTTGCGCCTGTGGACGTGGCTATCGTGGTGTCAGCTAGGAATACTCTCTCGTACTGACAGACGCGCAGGTCTGACCTGAACATACAGAGCGGTTGTGGCATTGATGAGTTTGCGAATCTGACCCCGCTGGAAGAGACGGAGCCTGCGAGTGCCATGATTAGAAGCCAGTCCATGACTTCACACGATGCCTGCCCGTAGAGATGCTGATTCAGCGATAGACATCCTTGCGATCAGCAACGTTTACGATTTCGACTGTCGTGTCAGTGAAATGGTAGACGATTCGATAATTGCTGACACGAAAGCGTCTAAGACCCTTGAACTCACCTTTTAGCGGAATGCCGCCGAGTGGATTAGCAGCAATTTCCTGGATGGCTTCCTTGAGGACTTCTTGAAGTGTCGGGCTTGCGGACTTGACCGCCTTGTCCGCACGATTAGAGAGCGTGACCTGTCTTGGCTTTGTGGCCACTCAGCGGCTCACCGAAGACTTCCTCGAACGGCACAGATTCACCGCGTAGCAGTTGGCCCAAACCTTCACGAATGCCTGCAATTTCTTCTGCGTCGGCGATAACGTCAAGGGTTTCCTGCCAACTCTCCAGTTCTTTATGGCTAATAAGGACTGCGAGCGGCTTTCCTTTACAAGTAATGATAAAGCGAGCCATTTGCTTGCCGACCTTAGCCACAAGGCTAGTGAGGGACTGTCGCGCTTCTGAAATGGGTAGAGTTTTAGTCATGTGAATTACTCACGCCCTTGTTACACACTTGTTGTACATAGCCATGTGAATTGCTCACGCCCTTGTTGCACACTTGTTACACACTTGTTGAACGCTGTTGTACAGAAGTATGTACGATTATCGGTGCTACGTCAAGCCTCCTGTACAGCCAACGCAACCCATTGAATTTAAAAGCGTAACAGCGAGGCACTCAAGGCGGGGGCTGAGGCTGGCTCAAGAGGCCCTGCGTGGCTAGACCCCTATCGCGGGGCTATTAGGAGAGACAGGTCGTTTTGTGTGCTGATACTGAAGGGCCTCTGTGAAACGAGAGCTTAGGCAGTAGAGGCGAGTCAATGGACTAATAGAGAGCCGCGGATGTTCCGACTTAAATAGCGTTGCGAAGCGGTCGTGACTCTAGCATCCGCCTTTCGAGTGGTCAACCTTAGCTGCAGGGAAAACACAAACGGCCTGTACCCAGAGGCACAGGCCGTTCACTAGGTTCATGGAATGTCAGATGCTTGAACTGGGTCGCTGATCAGGCCGCTCGGACCGGTCGTCCATTCTGCTGTTTGGTCACAAAGGACTTGCCGTAGTCAACTGCCCTATTAAGCTCGGCCTTCATGGAACGACCAAACCGCGTGGCCCGAATCTGCGCCTTTTTCGTGTAATGCCGGATCTGCCTCCGGGTTTCCACGCCTGAATGAGGGGCGTACAGTAAGCCCAGTCCTGCGCCGACCGCTGCCCCGCCCGCTACCAGTGCTGCTAGTTTTGCGACATCTCTTCCCGTCGTCATGGTTATCCTCCTTGCTTGTGAAACTGTCGTGTGACCGGTACTGATTTGTTTAATGAGCGCTCGCCAATAGGATAGAGCAGCAACCGTGCCAGGATGAGCGGTTTGAAAATTCAATGGAAAAGCTTGGGGTTCGGAGTATCAGGGGTACCTTCCGCTCCTGTGTCAGTCTGTCCCCTTTTCACAACAAAGTCACACTCACAGTTTCAGAAATACGACAAGCCTCGAAACCGCGCCGCGCAAGAGTTCTAGCGAATGGCCTGCTGGAGAAGAAAAATCGCCTTGTGCTGGGTCTCACGCGCTTCCTGCGGTGAACCCTGTGCCTCATACACGGTGGCCAGGTTCACCAGGCTTGCCGCTTCCCGAGGCTGGTCGCGGAGGGCGCGATACAAGGCCAGCGCCCTTTCGTAGAGTTCGGCGGCCCGCACGGTGTCGCCTTGCGCCTGGTGGAAGCTTCCGAGAAGAGAAAGGGTATCGGCTTCCCGAGATCGGTCACGCAGGGTCTGATAGAGCGCAAGCGCTCGCTGGGCCATGGCCACTCCTTCCGCATGCTGATCGGCGGCCGCAAGGAGTCGTGCCAAGCGAATCCTCACGGTAGCCTCAGCCCGAAGGTCTCGCTGGGCTTCTGCAAACCGGAGCCCTTCTTCGAACTTCACGCGAGCGCCCTGCGCGTCCTCTTGACGGAGGAGCGCGTCGCCAAGGACGGTCAGAATAACAACCTGTTGACCTCGATCTTGCCGACCCTCTGCATCCACTCGAGCTGATTGCAGCATCACCAGTCCTTCACTCACGCGGTCCTGCGTAATCAACAGGGTACCGAGTCTGATCAGATATTCAGTATAGCCCTGGCGATCGTGAGCTCGCTGGAACAAGGCGCCGGCTCGCAAGTAAGCGCTCTGAGCTTGCGCGACGCGGCCCAGGGTCTCTGAGACTCGACCGACTTGCAACAGCGCACGAGCCTGCGAGCTTTCCTGACCCCCTCCAGCCATGAGAGGGATCGCGGTCTCCAGCGCCTTCAGTGCCTCTTCATTCTTGCCCTGACGTTCCAACACGGTAGCGATCCGAACGAGCGCGGTTGCTTCCCCATGCCGATCTTTCTTTCCGCGAAAGGCGGTCAAAGCCCGCTGATAATATGGCAAGGCTTCTTGAAGATGATTCTGTACTTCATGCAGGTCTCCGATCTTGATGAGTTCATTTCCGTCGAGCGTGCGGGACGTTGACCCGTTGCAATAAAAGAGCAACGGGTACCCCGGAAAAATCATGACAGGTTGGTCAGTCTGCTGATTCTCTGTACTGGTAGTGGGTCGTGAGGCTGTGAATGCATCATCTATCCAGGCAGGCCCGGAGCCAGCAGATAAGATGACCCCGATCGTTCCTATGACCAATGAAACAGCCACAGCCTATCATACAACCTGTGCCTGGCCTCTGCTACACGAGGGGCCCCTGCAGCTTGCAAAACCATGGCGCTCCGCTTAGTATGGCCGGCGCTCACCGGATGACGTCCATGACTAGGAGACCATGAGCCGATGATCCCCTACCCCAATATTGATCCGGTCTTTCTCCGACTCGGACCCATACAATTCCGTTGGTACGGGCTCATGTATCTGCTTGGCCTGACGATTGCTTACTTTGTGATTAAGTTCCGCGCTGCCTCGCAGAAGGTTTTGCTTACCAAGGAGCAGATCTATGATCTGATCGTCTATGCGGCGGTTGGTGTCTTCGCAGGCGGACGGCTGGGCTATACGCTGTTTTACAACCTTCCTTATTACTTAGACCATCCAGCGAAGATTGTCGCAGTGTGGGAAGGGGGGATGTCCTTTCATGGAGGGTTACTGGGCACGATCCTGGCGGTGTGGCTGTTTGCCCGCCGCCGCGGGTTTTCGTTCTATACGATTGCCGATCTAGCCACGCTCTGTGTCCCGATCGGGTTGGGGCTAGGACGCCTCGGCAATTTCATCAACGGGGAACTGTACGGTCGCCCCACCGATGTTTCCTGGTGCATGGTGTTCCCGGGCGGTGGACCGGAATGCCGTCATCCCTCTCAACTCTACGAAGCAGGCCTAGAGGGCGGCCTTCTGTTCGTGGTGCTCTGGCTGATCAGCCGTCAGCCGACGCCACCGGGGACGATGTGCTGGAGCTTAATCACCGGCTACGGTCTCTGTCGGGTGATCGTAGAATTTTTTCGCGAACCGGACATGCATCTCGGATTTATCTTCGGACCGTTCTCCATGGGCCAAGTCCTCAGCGCTCCGATGATCCTCATCGGGGCCGTCATGCTGGCCTGGGGGTATCAGGAACAGGGAGCGAATGGCAAATAGCGGATGGCAATAAGCGTGGGATGCTGCCGCCAATAAGTTTTTCGCCAGTGAATATTAGCTCCTCAGTACGGCATCTCGTCGTCGCCCAGTCCGAAGTGATGCCCGATCTCATGGACGACCGTGTCCCGCACCTCTTGAACCACTTCATCGGCAGTCCGGCAGAGTCGCAGTATGGGCCCGCGGTAGATTGAGATACGAGCCGGCAGGTGGCCACCCGGGTCGAAGAAAGACATTTTGTCGACAGAAATGCCGGAATAGAGCCCGAGCAGATCGTCCTCTGTATCTAATTCCAGTTCATCGAGCACCTCCCGTGACGGCTCCGCTTCCACCACAAGTGCCACGTTCTTGAGCAAACGACGATACCGTTCCGGTAAACCATCCACCGCCTTCCGCACGAGGCCATCAAATTCTTCAGAGCTGATCGAGAGTGGGCGGCGACTAGGATGTGCCATGTAGGATAGGCTCACAGCAAGCAGTACATGCCCCGACTCACTATGCACTGCTCACTGTTTTCTATTCTCAGTGGGCAGTCCGTGAAGACGGCGTGGTCAGATCATCGGACTTACGGGTCGGCTCAACAATTCCGTGCCGGCGGAATGGGGGAGAGTCCCAGATAATCTTGTGACCTGGCGCCAAGTTTGCCGCCTCGACATAATGTCGCCGTGCCGTTGCGTCATCCCCGAGTATCTCAATCACCACCGCCAAGTTGTAATGCGCTTCGGCCAAGGAGGGCTGTGCCTTGATCGCCGCCTCGTACTGTGCCTTGGCCTCTTCCCACTGGCGCGCTGCGAACAACCGATTGCCTTCTTCCATGGCCGAAGCTGCCGCTGGGATCGTTCCGGAAGGAGCGCGAAGCGTCCGTTCAGGAGCTGTCGCCGCCGCACATCCGCTCACGAGCAATCCCACCAACACCACCCAGAGGCTCCGTCTCATCTGTCGTTTCCTCCTTTCAGGCCTGGACCGCCAACCCATTCCGCAGGAACAGGAATTTGAAGCCGACCTTCTCTACTCCAAGGCACCGCGAGACGGCTTCGGCATAGACTCGGGCTTGCAAGCGATAGTCGGCGACTCTCCCAGCGACCTCGTCATCACTCAGACGGTCGGTCTTATAATCGGCGACCCACACGCGACCATCAAGACGATACACCAGATCAATGAATCCTTCCATCACGCCTGGCCGGCCATCAGGATCCCACGGAATAGTAAATGGTACTTCCTGCCCCAAAATGACGGCCTTTGTTAGCTCGGCATAGGGTGCCGAGGCGGCAAACGTTCTGAACAAGTCCTGCAGCTCCGTCATGATGATATCCGCCTGTCCGACGAAAGCCGCGGGAATTTCGCGCGGGCACACCACCTTGACCCGTTCGTACAGCTGTTCAGACGGCAACCTGAAATCCCAGCCTTCCAGAATGCGATGCGCCAGGGTTCCGATCAGTTGGGCCAAATCCGCCCCTCCGCTTCCTCGTCGAGGGCCAAGGAAAGGCGGCGTCTCCACCATCTGCTGCTTAAGGGCGGTGGGACTGGTAAAAGCCGGGGAAGAAGCAGCCTCCTGCATGCGCCTCGTTCTCTCCGCCCAGCGTGCCAGCAGTTGGGAGATATCGTCATCTGCTTGAGACCAGACGGGAACGTGCTTGTGTGTGAGCTCTCCGTGAGCCGGACGCCCTTGTACGACCTGGAGAAAGATTTCGCCGTCCTCCAGTGGAATCGTGGTACCACCCGTATGGACTTTCAGAGCGTCAAAATCGAGAGCCACGCCCCTGGCGACCTGGACGAGAAAACTGTCCGGGGAAATCGTCTTGGGCAAACCGGCTGAGAGAATCAGCCGCCGTTTCGCGCGAGTCATACCCACGTAAAGAACGCGGCCCTGTTCGTGCCGTTGACGCTCGGCGAGTTTCGCCCCCACAAAGACCCCACCCACAGTCTGGGTATCTCCCACACGCACCCCGAGGATGCCGGTGGACCAGTCATGCTGGACGAAGACGCGCGGTTCTCCGCGATCCGTCCCTCGATGAAGGCCCGCCAGGACGACGACGGGGAACTCAAGACCTTTCGCCTTGTGAATGCTGAGCAGTCGCACCGCTCCCTGGTCGCTCCCTTCCGCCGCATCTTCGGTCAAGGAGCTTTCCGCCTCGTCCGGCGTCTCGTTAACTCGCCTGGTGAGCTCCGCCACAAAGCCATGCCAGGTAAGGTCGGACTGTTGCGCCAGCTCAGCGGCAAGATCACGGAGCTTCAACAGGTTGGTCAGGGCCTGTTCCTGATCCAGCGAGGCGGCGGCGAGCTCCAGCAAAGGCGCTCGAGCCAGCATGCCATCCATGACCTCGGTCAGTGGAAGTCGCGGGAGCCGCTGGTGGAGTTCGCGGAGCAGCGAATAAAACGGCGCCGCTTTGCCAAACGCTTCTTTGATATCCCCTGGCAGTGAAGCCGATGCGGCGATGATCCGGTAGTCCAGCAGATGGCCCCTGGCCAAAACCTCAATGTCCACATCAGGAAGCCCGCACAGCGCGGAACGAAGGACTCCTACCAAGGCGACCCGATCATGCGAATTGGCCGCCGTCCGCAAGAGGTTCACAACATCGATGACTTCCTGTCGCTCATAGAAATGCTTCTCGCCTTCGGCCAGGCACGGAATGGCGTATCGTCGCAAGGCTTCCAGATAGCCCCGTACGCCGGTCAACGTGCGGAAGAGCACCGCCACATGCCCCGGGTTGATCTTAGTCCGAACCTCCCGCTCGACGATTTCTTCGCGGCCGAGAACCTCCTCGCTCAGCCATCGCGCCAACTCTTCTGCTTCAGCTCGGCTGGCAGTCTCGGCGTCGGCGTCAGGCTCCTCTGGACGGACGATGCGGAGTTCCACGCGCTCGGATTCCAGCGATTCTGCACCGGCGTCATTCGCCACCAGCGGGTCATGTTTGGGCTGCAACCCTTTCGTCGGTTCCCGTGGAAACACACCGGCAAAAAATGCATTGATCGTCGCCAGCAGGCCCTGATGGCTGCGGAAGTTGGTTCGAAGCGCGTACCGCTCTCCTGGCGGCGACTGAGCAAGCACCTGGTCTTCCACCACAGCATCGTAGGCCTCCATATCGGCCCGCCGGAACGCATAGATTGACTGCTTGGGATCGCCGACGATGAAGAGTTTCCCAGGTTCCAGGCGGACCTCACGCCAGTCTCGCGCCTCATGGCCAGCGGCCTCGGCAAGGTACAGGATCAGTTCATACTGAACCGGATCGGTATCCTGAAATTCGTCCACCAGGATTGCGTGGAACTGGTGTTTGAGATCACGGCGGATTGATGGGTAATCGCGCAAGAGATTGCGGGCCCGCGCAAGGAGCCCGTCAAACGAGATGTATCCGCGTTGGACGAACCGGGTCCGGCACTCCAAAGCAAACGGGGCGAGCAACTGAAGAACGGAACGAAGCCGCCCATCCTGGCCAGTGACCAACGACTGACCGATCTCGACGACGGATTTGGCTCTGGCGTAATCTGGTTTCGACCAGGTGGTTGTGATTCCCGGCACGTCCTGCTCGAGCATGCGCCGGTCTTCTTCATCACAGCCCTTGTCAGCCATTCGATTCAGGCAAGCAACCGTGGCGTCCAGCATGCGTTCGAGCCGGTTGGTCTTGGGATGCGCCTTCCGTAGAACCGCTGCTTGCTGGGCCAAGTCAGTCAGCCAAGTTACGATCGGCGACGGCATGCTCGGCTCCTCAGTGAGCATGGTCGGGTCCAGAGGGATCAGTTCCCCCGCCAAATCGGTCGCAAGTGCTTTGAGGTCTTCCAGCGATGCGACCTTCAGCGCTGCTCGCCAGACCTCGTGCCGCATGCCAGCAGGACCCAGCTCACGATCCAGCCACAGTGTCCATTCCTGGTTGAAGAAGTTTATGAACAATGACCCTTCATCTTGCTGAAAAGATGGATCTATACCGCTCTCAACCGGGTACAGGCGAAGAAGGTGTGCCGCAAAACTGTGGATGGTGCCGATCTGGCTCTTCTCCAGCTCTCCGAACGCCTTCGCCGCTAACTCATTCCCTGGTTCTTTACTCAGTTCCGTTCGCAAGCGGAGCTTCAGCTCATTCGCCGCCTTGTTCGTGAAGGTCAGCGCGACGATCCGGTCGATCGTGAGCGGGGGAGACCGACGCAGCAGCAGATAGAGCAGCCGCTTGACCAGGAGCGTCGTCTTCCCGGTCCCCGCTCCCGCCGTCACCACGATATTGCGATCAGTCGCGGTAGCCGCACGTTCCCGCGTGGCGCTGTCGGGCATATCGATCATTCGTCTTCCCGATCCGGTTGCAGGACCCGGTGCGCGCCTGGGCGACGAGCGCTGGCCCTCTCTTGTCGAGCCTCAACCGGGCTGGCCTGGCGAAGGTCTCGGTAAGGCTGCACATAATGGCGATCCTGTCGTGCCCGCCATAGGGTGGGCTGATGAGTCTTTCGGCACAGGAGGCGGTAGTCGCAGCCGTCACAAAATGCGCTGGGATAGATGAAGAATCGGCCGAGGCGGATGCCGTTCAGCATCTGGCGGATGGCTTTGCGCATCGGTTCTCCCAATCCGGAACTCCATGCATCACCCGGAAATCGAACACGAGTCAGCGCCTGGTCCCAGTTAGGAGCGAGGTAGTAAAACCACACGCCGTCACAGGTAGGCTGGGCTGAGGTCTGGTTAAGCTGCGAGGGGACGGTTGATTCCGCCATGAGGAGATAGAAAGGCGGCTGCAATCGAAGACCACGCACGGCGCCAAGTTTCAGATTCTTATCGAGCGGGCCCGGCTTGCTGCTCGCCTTAAATTTGTAATCGATGATGCGATAGGCGTTCTCAGAGCGGCACCAATCCACGCGATCCAACCGGCCAGAGACCGGCAGGTCTTCCGGCTCCTGAGCGGCATCTTCCAATGAAACAGAGAGGCGCCCTTTCATTTCTTCTTCGAACAGAACCGGCTCCCATTTGCGGGACAGTTCGGCGAGATCGTCGTGGAGGACGCCACGCAGGAACCCCCGCAGTTCTTCCTGACGCAGAGCCCAGATGAGCGGGTATCCGACCGGTTGCGATTGAGCATAATCTTCGAAGACAAGGCTCGCAGTCTCTTCCAGGACTGCGAAGGGGTCGGCGGCCGATTGAGCGGGATCAACAAAGTAGCCCTTGGCTCGAAGCGTTTCTAAACACCTCCGTAAAATACGATGCGCCAGCGTGCCCAGCTCCAGCGGCCCGACCTGATCCACACTTTCCGGAAGAGTTAATGGTTCCAATCGCAAGACCCGCCCGGCAAAGTAACGAAACGGGCACTTCGCGTATTCCTGAAGACCGGTCGGTGAGACTCCGCCTGTTTTTAAGGTTTGCCAGAACATCTGGAGGGGCCCCGTCATGCCGTCATAAGGGCCCAACCGGGCCCTCACTTGTTCTTGCTCATGCAGGGTTCGCAGCCCTCGCTCAATCAAGGCGCCGGCGGGATGGCCTTCGCGCAGGAGCCGACGGGGTACACGGCGGTCCAAGAGAAGCTTCATCGTCAACTCCGAGGCAGACAGATACTCGATCCGGTACTGCGGGACTTCCGCAAACTTCTTCGCGAGCCGGCGAGGGACCGTGACCTCGGACAGGCCGATCGCCAACTCTACGTCGGACAGGTAGCTGGAGGGAACCAAGGGACGTCCCGCGTCATCCGCACGTTGATAGAGGAGCGTCAGCTCGTCACGGGCCGCGTTGCACAAGAGATAAAAGAGCAGCCTTTCCTCGTCGTAGCCGGCCAGCTTCTCCTGAATCTTGAATCCCAAGTCCACTTCGAGCAGACGGCGCACGCGGTCGCGCAGGAAGGCATCTTCATGGATGTAGCGGGGAAACACCTTCTCGTTCAATCCCAGTACATAGAGCGCGCGGAATGGGACGCCGCGGGCCGCCATCGCGTCGCGGACTTGGACGCCGTCGCCCTTTGTCGATTCTAGAGGCAGGACGACGGTGTCCATCAACCGCCGGAAGGCTGCGTCAAATTCAGGTAACGAGACCTCAGGCCTGATATGCCCCAATCGTCTCAACTCATCCAGCCCTTCACTGAACCGATCCATGAGCGAAGCAGTTTCCATTTGGTCCCCGACAGGCGGACCAACGTCAGCATCCAGGAATCGCTGGCATAACGAGGCAAGTTGATCGGCATACTCAATCCAGGTGGCCGAGTCCGGAAGAGCATTCAAGGCCTCAGCCAGCGTGGACACCGCCAGCCAGAGGCCACGAATCTGCTGAGCAGGAATTCGAGGACCGATCAGTTCTCTCTCCTCGTCATCGCCAAGCGGAAGATCCCGCTCCAGGAATGCGGTCAACCGCCGCCATTCCTCCAATCCCTTGGTGATCCCGAGGCGCCGGCTGGCCAAGTCCCAGAGATCGGGACGAGGCGATTCGCAAGGTGGGCAAAGGGCCGCGTAACGGATACAGGGCGAGGAGAGCAGGCTGACAACCTGGTCTCTTCGAAACCCCCAGACTCGGATGTCCAGGAGTTGGATCACGGATTTAATGTAGGGCCACTCTCCCAGTGGTCGCCCCATCGTGGATGCGAACGGAATGCTGTGCTCATCCAGCACGCGCGGGATGATCGTCTCATAACCGGAAAGCGTACGAGCCACAATGCCGATGTCCCGAAAC
>JAHWYE010000187.1 GCA_020028195.1 Nitrospirota bacterium | reverse complement strand
AGTAACAGTCATGGGCGCGGTTCTGCATGTCTTCGCCGTCCGTCTCCAATACCCGGGAGGCTGCTCCCGTCTGCGCGAAGACCTCGCGCAACATCGTGAGATCGAGCCCCAGGGCCGCGCCAAGGCCCAATCCTTCGGCCAACGCCGCCGTATTGATGTTCATGACCATGTTGACCAGAGCTTTAACACTCGCCGCCTGCCCCGCCGCGCCGATGTAACGCAGACTCGCGCTCAACGACTCGAGGAGCGGCCTCGCTCGGTCGAACGCATCCCTCGTCCCGCTGCACATGAGATAGAGCGTCCCCTGGCGGGCCTGGGGGATGCTGCTCGCCATACAGGCTTCCAAGCTCTGGGCGCCGTGCTGCTCCGCGAGCCTCTCGACCTGGACATGAATCTGCGGCGACACCGTCGCACAGTTGATGAAGAGCCGCCCTCGGCTGTGCTGCAGGAGGCTCCCGTCCCAATCCTCCGCGTAAATCCGCCTCATCGCCTCGTCGTCCGTCACGATGGTGATGACGGTGTTCGAACGTTCAGCGACCCGGGCGGGTGATGGAGCCGCTTCGCAGCCGAGTTCTTCCGCGAGCGCCCTAGACCGTTGTGAGTCGAGGTCGGACACTGCTGTTACGGTGTAGCCATGGTCTTTGAGGCAACGGGCCATATTGGCGCCCATCCGTCCCACCCCCACGAAGCCGACCCGAAAATCGTCTTTCATGGCTCTTTCTCCTTTCTCACCTCAACAGGATGCTGGAAAACCACTGTGACACCTATCCACGGGATAACCCAGCAATGGCTGCGATGATCTCAGGACGCCGTCCAGGATGTTCAAAAACAGGAGCAGCTTCCACGCGGGAACCGAGGGCGCGATGTTCAGATCGGAGTGAAGGGAGTCCTGGCTGAGGCAACGATTACGAATGGGAAATGGAGTGAGTGACGGGTTTCGAATTCCTTAGGCACTCACTACAGCCCAGGAACATGGGGCGGAGTATAGCTGAGGGGTGCGGACAGGACAAGCCGAGATTGGACACCTGTCCGCACCCTCCACACCCAAGATGCAGCCTGTTACTTAACGGGCCGCGCTGCTCGTCTTCTTTGCGGCTTTGGAGACGCCCAACAGCATCTGCCCACGCCGATTCTTCTGATAGCACGACTCATCATTCTCTTTGCAGAAAGGCCGTTCCTTTCCGTAGGAGACGACCGCCAGCCGATTGGCTCCCACGCCAAGCTCAGCAAGATAGTTCCGAGTCGTCTTGGCCCGCTTCTCGCCCAACACCAGGTTGTAGGCCTGGGTGCCGCGCTCGTCACAATGCCCTCCAATTTTGACGCGAGCGTTAGGGTTCGTCTTGATCCATTCAGCATTCCCCGTCAGCGTCTGCATGTTCTCCTCGGAAAGGGTCCAGCTGTCAAAGGCAAAGAAAACATCGTTGAGTCCTGCTGCTGCGGCAGCCGCTTCCTCACGGCGAATTTCTTCCTCCTGCTTCCTCGCACGCTCGGACATTTGCGCCTTGGCCCCCAGAGTCCCGCTGCTCAGTCGCTCCTCGGACGCGGTCTGCCCTGGTTTGAGACGTTCAAACCCTCGCAGTGGTCCTCCTTCTGAATCAGAGCCTGTCTGAACTGATCTCATGCTGCAAGCCGGTGCGATCAAGAGAATCAGTCCCACCGCGCCCACTAGGCACGGTGTGGTGTATCGAGCATCCATAACATGTACTCCTGGTTAGTGGTTATGTGATCCGGTGCCCTTTAGACAAATATAGCACCGCCAATGGAGGAGCCTTCAGATGCGGGACTCGTGGCGTATCTTGTGGGTTTTCAGCTAGTTGTGCTGCCTTGCCGGAGGCTTCCTCAAGGGGCGGAAACCCACAGATACCTAAATTGTAGGGTAAACACGAGTTTGACCCTCTTGTGGACTATTCACGTTCCGAGGGAAAAACGCAACCCAGTCTCACCCTCTCGCCCCCGAGGAGAAGCCGATAACGACCGAAGCGGTTGATTCAGTAGAGAAACCAAAGAGAAGGTTTGGGGTGAGTGACGGGTTTCGAACCCGCAACCTCCTGGGCCACAGCCAGGCGCTCTAACCCTTGAGCTACACCCACCGCAAGGGGAAAGATAAGGTTCAGGCTGAGAGTGACAGGGCGGGGAATGTTTTCCGTCGACCTTAGCCTCAGCCTCAACCTGTTTGCATGTGGCAGGGCCTCATCCTAACAAATGGCCCCAGGGCCCGCAAGAGCGGTGAAGACATCATTGGTCATCCGTCAATCCAAAGCCGTCGTTCGTATCTCGTTCCTGAATTCGGACGCCTCACGCTTCACGAACGACGAGCGACGCAGCCCGCACGACGCTTCACGTGATGAGGCCGCGCGCATTAAAGGCCGCTTGCATCTCGGACACGACCACCTCAACAGCCGCTCCGGGGTCAGATGCGTCGCGAATCGGCCGACCGACCACGAGATAGTCCGCGCCGGCCTTGATGGCTTGCGTCGGGGTCGTGACCCTGGCATGTTCGTCGGCGCCCTTGCCGGCAGGCCGGATGCCAGGCGTGACGATCAGGAGCTTGTCCCCCACCTTCTGGCGGATCGTGGCCGGCTCCTCCCCTGACGCCACGACGCCGTCACAACCCGTTTCGGCCGCCAGCTTGGCCCGCGCCGCCACAAGGTCGGCCACGCTCCACTGGATGCCCATGTCCCGGAGATCGCCCGCGTCAAAGTTTGTCAGGACGGTCACGGCCAAGAGCCTGAGCCTGGATTCTCCGCCACCTGCCCGGCGGCCTTCGACCGCTGCCAGGAGCGCCTTGCGGTTGGCATGGACCGTCAGAAACTCCACCCCCAGTTCAGCCACCTGGGCAGTCGCCCGCCGAACGGTCTCTTCGATGTCCAGGAACTTGAGGTCCAGAAAGATGCGCTGGCCCCGCGCCATCGCTCGACGCACCACCTCAGGGCCCGCTGCGGTAAACAGCTCGAGTCCGATCTTGACGAACCGGACTCTCTCCTCCACCAGGCTCAGAAGCCGCTCAGCCTCATCGGCAGATGGCACATCCAGGGCAAGGATCAGTCTATCCCTCGCGTCGATGTTCGACATGGTCATCCCTTAAAGACCCTTATTCGTCATCCATGATTCTTCAATCGCTGCAGATGACGAATGGTTGATGGTTCACGGCCGATGGTTTATGAGGACTCCCTCTCAGAACATTCACCATTGACCATTAACCATTCCGCGTCGGCGACTGACCTTCACCCATTGACCATTGATTACTGACGAGGCAGAATCACGAACGACGGATGACGAGTGACACTTTTCCAGCAAGCTTGACCGATCTCACGCTCCTATGTTACAAGGTGCACTCTTTTCAACCGGAGAATGATCCATGCCTGTGATCCATAAATCGACCATCAAGCGGGCGCGGCAGACCCTCAAACGTGCTCAGCGGAACAGAGCCGTGTCGAGCGCGGTGAGAGGGGTTGTGAAGAAGGTACTGGCTGCTGTGGAAGAGAAGAACCGCGAGGAGGCCGCGGCCCTCCTGCGCGAAGCCACCGCAGCCTTGGGCAAGGCCGCCTCCAAGGGAGTGCTCAAGCCCAACACCGCATCCCGGCGAATCTCCCGCCTTGCCGCGAGGGTCAACTCGATGGCGGCCGCCCGGACCTAATGGTCCGGACATTCGTGATCGGTTTCGTCCCACCCGCTTTCCCCTGCTGCGGCGCGTGAACCGTGGTTGACTCCGGCGTCCGCTGACTGGTCCCACCAGGACGGTCGCATAACGAGAACAACAACGACTCCATCACCCGCGCCGGCCTGCCGGCGCTTCCCCCTTTCAAGCGAGCATCCGCTTCCGCAAACAGTTGAAAGGCCCCCCGCAGATGGGGCTCGGAGAAGCGCCGGAGCCGGTGGTCCGTCTCCACTCCACTCTGCCGTAGCGAGTCCTTGGCTTTCCAGATCCGGCGGTATTGCCAAGCCAATGAGCCAAGGATGCGAAGCGGTGCCTCCCCCGCCTCCAGATTTCTGGCAAGAATGCGAAGCGCGCGGCCACGGTCCCGTGCGGCAATCGCCTCGCTCAGATCGAAGACTGACGCCCCCGGCTCGCCACCCCTGACCGCCTCCACGTCCGCAGGGCTCGCCTCCTTCCCCTCCGGCATATAGACCGCCAGCTTCTCCAGCTCACGTCGAACCATATAGAGAGCGCCGCCCTCCAGGTCCTTGAGCGAGACCGCCAGTTCTTTCATCAGCAGGATCGCTTCCTCGTTGAGCCGGACGCCCGATCGCTCGGCCTCGCGCCTGATCCAATCCGCGAGGTGATGATCGGGCAGGGCAGAGCACTCGACCGTGACCGCTCGCTCCTTCAGCGCTTTCGTAAACCTCTGCCTTCTATCCAATTTCGCAGCCACGAACACCAGCGTGGTGGAATCGCAGGGATGTTCGAGATAAGGCAACAGG
>JAHWYE010000186.1 GCA_020028195.1 Nitrospirota bacterium | reverse complement strand
CATCACCGGTTTTGAAAGGAATGAGGTGATACCCTGAATCCCGAATAACAGGCCCACTTCGCCTGGATTCAATCCAACCGAGATTCCATAGATCGGCAGGAAGGCCATGAGCGCGCCGTTGGCGATCATCTTGGCAGCATCCGTCGCGCTGGTAACGAGCACCCGTGTATTGCCTGAGACAATGTGGACGCCTTTCCACATGTCCGCGAGAACCAGCCTCAGCCCTTTATTTCCACGTGGTGGAGGTGGATTCAGGCGAAGGCTGAAGAAAACCAGCAAGCCTAGGCAACCGAAGATCCCGCCGGTCACGAAGGTGACCGGAAACCCGGCTGTGTAGGCCAACCATCCTCCCAGAACCGGCCCCAGAAGCGCGCCCGCCTGAGTGGAGGCGGTATACCAGCCCAGCGCCGCGCCGCGTTGAGTCTGATACATTTCTGCCACAGTGGCGAGCGCAGCCGGGGCAAAGATCGCCGTGGCCAGCCCGTGCAGGAACCGCAGACCAACCAGGGTCTCGAGATCGGAGACGAAGGGATACACAAAGGGCGGAAGCCCGAACGCCAGCACGCCGACCCGCAGCAGCAGACGTCGACCATAGATATCCGACAGCGCGCCGGATGGCAGCTTGAGCAGCACACCCGTCAGGGTCGAGACGGAGACGACCAGGCCAATGCTCTCCGGACCGGCGCCTAGAGATTGCGCAAAGAGAGCCAGCACTGGCATCCGCACGAGGTTGTAGCTGAGAAAACAGAAGACGCCGATCCCGCAGAGCAGGAAGAAGCTGCGTGCCTGGGTCATGGGGCCGGACGCAGTGGTTGCGAAGGCAGCAGGCTCAGCGCGGCGGTTCGGGGCCCCCAGCGCTTCGAAGAGCGTCCGAAGGAATTGTGGCTCCGGAACCCCTTCATGGTTGATCCTCCACCGACAGACTCAGGAGAACCGGAAACAACATGTGTCGATCTTGACGCGTGCGCGACTCGCGCAGCAGGGTCTCCACGCTGGGAGCCACCGGTCCTTCGTAGCTCAGCCGACCATCGGTGACTACCGTGATCGGTTTGGAGAGATCGACAAGCCAATGGTTCAGGAACAGACTATAGCGTCTCACTCGCTGCGTGCGCACTTCGACTCGATTGGGCGCCGCAATTTCCGCGTCCAGTTTGGCATAGATGCGGTTGATGATGGTCTCGTCGCGGCTGTCGGTCAGGTTCTCCGACAGGGCCGCGATCCGGTCGGTGGCGTCGATGCGCACCCAGCCGAAAGGGACCAAGTGGGTAGCGTCGCGCACCACCGTCACCTTCTTGGGAAAAGGTTCGCGGCGACGGGCGCCGAACCAGGCCACGAGTTCGGGGAGTTCTTCTCGTGGAAAGTAATGGCCACCAGCGACTGAGTGAACTCGATCATGCTCCCGATAGACGAACGCATAGCCGAGCCTCGTTAATTCTTTGGCAATGGACCGGCTCAACTCAACCGGCATCACCTGATCCTTCAGACCATGGATCAGATAGATCGGCGTGTGCCGCAGGTTTTCCAGGAACGGATACAGGACCTGATCCAAGCCGCTCGCCATTGGCGAGAGCCCGGCGAACCGGGAGGCATGATGGCTCCCGATGATCCAGGCCCCGATTCCTCCGTTCGACATGCCGGTCAGAAAAATCCGATCCGGATCGATGCGGTAGCGGGCCTGGACCGCACGAATGGTGGCGAGCACCAATTCCTCTGCCTGACGAGTCCACCAAGCACCTTCGCCGAAGGTCGGGCAAGCCAGGATATAGTCATCGCCCAACCGTGCCTGCCAGCGCTCCAGATAAGCGTCACCCGTGAACCCGGCGCCATGCAAGCAGATAACCAACGCATAGTCTTTTGTGGGACGGTACGACAGGGGAACGTACAGTCCGTACCGGTAGGTGTGGTTTCTGACACGAATAGGAACCCCGGCCTGTATCCCCACCGGACGTGCGCCATAGGGAAGTCCGGCTCTGATGATCGTCTCCACCCTTGTGGGATCTGCCTGGGGGTTCTTGAGAATTTCGCTCAGGACTTGCTTGGCATGATCTGCGTCTTCTGTCTCGAGAAATTCATGGACGAGCCGCGAGAGAGGCCGAGGGTCCGTCTCGGACGACACAGCCCCCGCGTCATCGCAAAGGGACAGGACACAGACCGCGTAGAGGGTCAGGATTGCAGCCCCTGTGGCAAGACATCCAGAGGCGGTGAAGCAGGACGGAAGATCGTTGCTGAGTGAATAGGAGCTTCGCTTGTGCAGGGCGACGTGCACCGCAGCACCGTACCATCTTTACCGCGGGCCTGTCAAAACAGCGAGGGGCAAGGCCAGAAGCCGGCGCGATGAGGCTGCTGGCGAGAAAGCTCTGTGCGCCTCATGCTCGCTTTATGCGCCTGGCAGGCTGTCTCGTCCGCAGGGTCCCCTCCAGGAGCAGATCGCTTCCGAGCCGTCGAACGTGGATGTCTGCAATCGGTAGGGTCTCCGCCAACCGTCGAGGAGAAGGTCCACCCATGACTCCTTTCGCGTCCTGTCCACCCAAGAGCCTGGGGGCGATATAGAACAGAATCCTGTTAACCAGTCCTCCGCGCAAGGCTGCGGCATTCAGTTCACTTCCCCCCTCGATCATTGCGCTGGTGATGCCCATCTGTCCCAAGCGGGACAGACAGGCTCGTAAGGACACACGCCCGTCTTGAAGCGGAAGGACCAGCACCGTGACGCCTTGTGCCCGCAGTCGCTCAATGCGACGCTGGGGCGCCTTCATGGTGGTGGCGACGACCGTGCTGCTTCGGCCACCGGAGCGGCCACTGGCTCCGGTAGCCGGCGACAATACCTTGGCCGTCGCCGGGATACGGGCTGTACTGTCCAGGATCACGCGGATCGGTTGGCGATCGGGACGAGTTCTGGACCGACTCGATCCGAGTCTGACCGTGAGTTGAGGATCGTCACGGAGCACTGTTCCTAGACCCACAATCACGGCGTCTATCCGCCTCCGAAGGCCATGCACATGTCGCCTGGCCGCGTCCCCGGTGATCCAACGAGACTCTCCACTTGCCGTGGCGATCTTGCCGTCCAACGTCATCGCGGCTTTCACCACCACGAACGGCCGGCCGGTGCGCATCCAGTGGCAATAGATTTCATTGAGGCGCTCCGCTTCCTCGCGAAGGCAGTCCACGGTGACCGTGACACCGGCTTGTCGAAGCTGCCGGAGGCCGCGTCCGCAGACCTGAGGATTCGGGTCTCGCATCGCGACGACCACCCGTCGGATAGCCGACGCAATGATAGCGGGAACGCAGGGGGAAGTGCGCTTGCGGCGATGACAGCAGGGCTCAAGCGTGACGTAAAGGGTTGCGCCCTTCGCTCGATCACCGGCCGACTGAAGCGCAAGTACTTCAGCGTGCGGGGCGCCGGCCCGCCGGTGGTACCCCTGCCCGACGATGCGGTTTCGCGCCACCACCACGGCGCCCACCATTGGGTTGGGGCTGGTAAGTCCACGCCCCTTGGCGGCCAGGCGAAGCGCCAGCGCCATATACTGGTTGTCCAGGACTCTGTCTGTCACCGGACCTGACGAGAGCGGCCTGTATGGCCTCGACGGTGAGATGTCTGTCTGCGAGAGACTGTTCGGTCGGCTGATCGTCCTGATCGCTGTTTGGATGGCTTGCCGATAGTCTTCTGGGTGTTAGCCCCAGTCAGCGCGGCCTGCGCTGCCGCAAGTCGCGCAATCGGCACACGGTATGGCGAGCAGCTGACGTAGTCCAGGCCCAGTTGATGACAAAACTCCACGGAACTTGGGTCCCCTCCATGCTCTCCGCAGATACCGAGCTTGAGTCCAGGGCGAGCCTGCCGTCCTTCCGTGATCGCCATTCGCATCAAGGCTCCCACCCCCTCACGATCCAAGACGGCAAAGGGGTCGGCTTCGAGAATGTTCTCCGTCTTGTAGATGCCGACGAATTTGGCGGCGTCATCCCGAGAGAAGCCGAAAGTGGTCTGGGTGAGATCGTTGGTCCCGAAGGAAAAGAATTCGGCTTCCTCTGCAATGCGTTTCGCCGTCACAGCAGCTCTCGGCAGTTCGATCATCGTCCCCACGAGGTAGGAGAGTTTGGCGCCGCAACGCTTCATTGTCTCCTCCGCAACCTCTCGGATGAGATCCTTCTGCGCCTTCATTTCGGTGACCATGCCGACCAGCGGGATCATGATTTCCGGGACGATTTTCTTGCCCTCCCGAGCGACTTCGCAGGCAGCCTCGATGATCGCGCGGGCCTGCATCCGCGTGATCTCCGGCATGGTGATGCCAAGCCGGCAGCCTCGGAGCCCAAGCATGGGGTTGAATTCGTGCAGTTCTTCGACCCTCGCAAGCAGGCGCCGCTTTTCTTCGATAATCCCCGGATTCCCGCTGGTCAGCTCGAGGCGCGCAATGTCGACCATGAGGTCTTCGCGTTTGGG
>JAHWYE010000033.1 GCA_020028195.1 Nitrospirota bacterium | reverse complement strand
ACTGACCGGCTCGTGCGGCTTGCGCATGAGGTGACTCCCTGTCCCGATGAACGCGAGATGGACATGCTGCTGTCCACCGGCGAGCGAGTGGCGATCGCGTTGCTCGCCATGGATTTGCGAGGACGCGGGATCAATGCGCGGTCCTTCACCGGTCGTCAGGTCGGCATCATCACCGACAGCTCACACACGAAGGCGCGGATCGCCCGGGTCACGGCTGAGCGGATCAGAGAAGCGTTATCCGAGGGGATCATCCCCATCGTGGCCGGGTTTCAAGGAATCAATGAACGATCCGACGTGACGACACTGGGGCGAGGCGGATCGGACCTCACCGCCGTGGCCTTGGCCGCCGCGCTGAAGGCGGATCGCTGCATCATCTATACAGATGTGGAGGGGGTCTATACGGCGGATCCCAATATCGTGCCGTCGGCGAGGCGGTTGGACAAGGTCTCCTATGAGGAGATGTTGGAACTGGCCAGCCTGGGCGCCAAGGTGCTACAGAGTCGCTCGGTAGAGTTTGCGGCGAGGCATGGCGTGCCGGTGGAGGTCAGATCAAGTTTTAAGGAGGGGCAGGGAACACTCGTGACTACAGAAGACACCGATATGGAACGGGTGATAGTCTCTAGCGTGACGGGGGACCGGAATCAGGCCAAAATCACCATCATTGGGGTTCCGGACCGGCCCGGCATCGCGGCTCGTATTTTCGGGCCGGTCGCGGAGGCGAACATCATCGTCGATATGATCATCCAGAACGTCAGCCAGGCCGAGCTCACCGATATTTCGTTCACCGTGCCGCGCGTGGATCTCGGCAAGGCCGTGACTCTGGTTCAGCGCGTCGCCAAAGAGATCGATGCGAAGTCCGTGGGAGTCACGGAAGCCATTGCCAAGGTGTCTCTGGTCGGCGTCGGCATGCGCTCGCATTCCGGGGTGGCAGCCCGGATGTTTGCGGTGCTTTCCCGTGAGGGCGTCAATATCATGATGATCAGCACCTCCGAGATCAAAATCTCCTGCGTGATCGATGAAAAATATCTGGAGCTTGCGATGCGTGCGCTGCATGCAGCGTTTGGCCTGGACGAGGCAGCCTCATGACCCCTAAGGTGAAAAAAGGTAGAAGGCGGGGAGCGGGCTCTGTGCCAGAGGGCACCGCTCATTCCGCGCCCCTTGCTCCTGACCACAAGACCCTGCCGTGGCTGGAGGTCTATGATACCACTCTGCGCGATGGGGCCCAGGCCGAAGACGTCAGTTTTTCTGCCGATGATAAGGTCAGTGTCGCGAAGAAATTGGACGAGCTTGGGGTGCAGTATATCGAGGGCGGGTGGCCTGGCGCGAATCCGAAGGATATCGAATTTTTCCGGATGATCAAGACCGTCCCGCTCAAGCACGCCACCGTGGTGGCCTTCGGTTCGACGCGAAAGGCCAGTAACCCTGTCCACAAGGACCCGAATATCCACGCGCTCCTGGCAGCCGACACGGGCACTATCACGTTGTTCGGGAAAAGCTGGGGCTTCCATGTGACCGAGGCCCTGGGCATTTCGTTGCACAAGAATCTTGAAATCATCGGAGACTCGATCTCCTTCCTGCGCGAAAAGGGTCGGCGCGTCTTTTATGACGCCGAGCATTTCTTCGATGGGTACAAGGCGAATCCGGACTATGCATTGCAGACACTGCGCTGTGCGGTTGAGGCTGGTGCCGAGCGCGTGATCCTCTGCGATACCAACGGCGGCACGATGCCCTGGGAGACCAGAGAGATCTGTGCCGTGGTGAAGAGGGAGTGCGTCGTCCCTCTGGGTATTCACGCGCACAATGACACAGAGATGGCGGTCGCCAACTCATTGGTCGCGATCGAGGCGGGGATCGTGCAAGTGCAGGGAACTATCAACGGGATCGGGGAGCGGTGCGGAAATGCGAATCTGTGCTCGATCCTTCCGAATCTGGAACTGAAAATGGGACGGCCGGTGCTGGGGGACCGTCGCTTGGCGCGCCTGCGCGAAGTGTCAAATTTCGTGACGGAGATCGCGAATCTCATGCCCAACAAGCACCAGCCCTACGTGGGTGATTCCGCGTTTGCCCACAAGGGCGGGGTCCACATCCACGCCGTGCAGAAGAATCCCGCGACCTACGAGCATATCACTCCCGGACGGGTCGGCAACCGCCAGCGCATGCTCGTCTCGGACCACGCCGGGCGGAGCGGCCTGCTGGGGAAAGTGGAAACCTACGGCATCCGGTTGTCAAAAGACAACCCCAAGCTCCATCAGCTGCTGGCCACGCTCAAAGATCTCGAGAATCAGGGGTATCAGTTTGAGGGAGCGGAAGGGTCGCTGGAGCTGTTGACGCGGAAGGCGGTCGGCAGACATCAACCCTCGTTCCAACTGCTGGGGTTTCGAGTCATCGTGGAAAAACGCCGCGCCGACGAGCCGCCCATCTCAGAGGCCACTGTGATGGTCAAAGTCGGTGAGGCGATCGAGCACACAGCCGCGGTCGGGGCCGGGCCGGTCAACGCGCTGGATTATGCGCTCAGAAAAGCGCTTGAGAAATTCTATCCCCAGCTCCGTGAGGTCAAATTGCTGGACTACAAGGTGCGGGTCTTGACAGCCAGCCGCGGAACCGCCTCGAAGGTGCGTGTGCTGATTGAGTCAGGTGATCATAAAGAAAAATGGGGAACCGTCGGTGTCTCCGAAAATATTATGGAGGCAAGCTGGCAAGCTCTGGCGGATAGTATTGAGTACAAGCTCCTGCCGACCGAGCGCTGATCCGGCGAATCGCACCATTCCGGGATACCAGGAATTCCCTTGACACGACAGGTAACCTCACGTAATTTATGCAAAATCTGATCGAGAGCGTGCCGCTGACAGGATCATCCTGAAGGGGGCCCTGCTGAGGCGTCAAGGGGGAGGCGCGAGAGAAGTATGAGAAAGGCAGATATTGCGAACGAAATCTATCAGAAGGTCGGGGTCTCCAAAAAGGAGGCGTCGGATATTGTGGAATTTATTCTGGACCTTCTGAAGTCGGTCCTCCAAAAGGGAGAGCCGGTCAAGATCGCCGGATTCGGGAATTTCATGGTTCGGAGTAAGGGAGCGAGGAAAGGAAGAAATCCTCGAACCGGTCAGGAGATCGGGATCACCCCACGTCGGGTGGTCACCTTCCGTCCGAGCCAGGTCTTCAAAAAGTACGTCAACCCCTAAGGGCTATTGAACGTTTCGCCGAGCAAGCCACGAGGGGCGGTGATGGCGGCTGAGCCCAAGCTGGGCAGCAAAGTTTTTTACAAGATTGGAGAAGTCAGTGGAATCGCCAAACTTCCTGCCTATGTCTTGCGTTTCTGGGAGTCTGAGTTCGGTTTCTTGAAACCGCGGAAAAGTCGAGGCCGACAGCGTCTGTACGTCCAACGGGACATCGAAACAGTCCTTGAGATCAAGCGCATGCTGTACGAAGAAGGCTATACGATCGCCGGAGTCAAGCGCTTCTGGGCTCGGCGAGGACGACATGGGAGCAAGCAGATGCGCCCACGCGAACTGGCCAAGCGGATGAGGGGAGACCTGCAAGCCATTCTGAGAATCCTTGAGTCCTACTAGCGTTGAAGCATTGTCGCGTGATGGTTGTCACAAGAGCAATCGTGGGTTGAACAGGAAGCTCGGTGCGGTCGGGGCGTGGCGCAGCCTGGTAGCGCACTCGCTTGGGGTGCGAGTGGTCGGCCGTTCAAATCGGCTCGCCCCGACCATGAACGATGAGGGAAGATGTGGACCTCTGTAGAGGGTGAGTGTGTCATCCTCACAGACGGTGTGGGCGTGATCCTCGATTCTGCAGTGGAAGGCAAGAACCACGGATAGCAGCCTGCTGGTGAACCGGTGCTGCGATGAAAAGCTGCCATGCGCAGCTTTTTTTGTTCCTGATACCTGAGTGACGATTCTCGTGACCAATGACGACGGGGTGACCTCGCCGGGGCTGCACGCACTGGCCGCGGCGATGAGAAAACTGGGGGATGTCTATGTGGTAGCGCCTGACCGCGAGCGGACTGCCGTGGGCCATGCCCTCACGCTCCATAAACCGCTCCGAGTCAACCGCCTTGACAAGCGCGTGTACTCGATCAACGGAACGCCAACTGACTGCGTAAATCTGGCCATTAAGAAACTGCTGCGGATCTCACCCGCGCTGGTGGTGTCGGGGATCAACAGAGGCGTGAACCTGGGAGATGATGTGACCTATTCAGGCACCGTCTCGGCCGCGCTGGAGGGGACGATCCTGGGCGTGCCCTCGATCGCGGTATCCCAGGAAGGGGATCGCGTTTTTCGGTTTGAGGTGGCGGCGGATTATGCCGTGCGTGTCGCCAGGGCGGTTCTCCGGTACGGCTTGCCGGAAGAACTGCTGTTGAACGTGAATGTGCCGGATCGTCCCCGTGGCTCCATTAGAGGAGTCAAGATCACGTGTCTGAGCCGACGCCGGTTCGAAGATCCGATCGTCGAAAAAGTGGATCCTCATGGACGCAAGTACTATTGGATTGCGGGCACCCGCGTCGCCTGGAACCGGCAAAACAATTCCGACCACGAGGCAGTCAGACGCGGAATGGTATCCATCACGCCGATTCACCTGGACATCACCCACTATGCGGCGATGGAACAGTTGCGGAGCTGGGAAGCGATAATCGAAGGGCGCCGACGCGTGTCCGGTTCAAAGACCACACAGCGCGCATAATTCAGGCACACCACCATCATGGCCAGCCTTATTGAGCAGATCGTCACCGAACTTAGCCGCTTCATCGTTGCGGCAATTGCGCGGTTCGGTTATGCCGGGATTCTCATTACCATGGCGATCGAGAGCGCCTGCATCCCGCTTCCGAGCGAGATCATCATGCCGTTTTCCGGCTATCTTGTCTCGACGGGGCAGTTCTCGATGTGGGGCGTGACGCTCGCCGGAGCGGTGGGGAATGTGATTGGCTCCGTGGTGGCCTATTACGCAGGGGTCTGGGGTGGACGCCCGTTCGTAGAGCGGTACGGGCTCTATCTGCTGGTTTCCCGTCGGGACCTGGAACTCGCTGATCGGTGGTTCGCGAAGTACGGTGAAGCAGCGGTACTGATCAGCCGTATGTTGCCCGTGGTGCGGACCTTCATCTCGCTCCCGGCCGGGATCGCCCGCATGCATTTTCCCCGTTTCGTGGGCTATACCTTTGTAGGCTCGGTGCCGTGGTGTTATATGCTGGCATACATCGGGCTTAAAACCGGTGAACGGTGGGATCAGTTCCGGGAGTATTTCCACCAGCTCGATCTCGTCATCGGAGTCCTGCTTGTCATGGCCGTCGCCTATTTCCTGTGGTCGCACTGGCCGCGGCGTCGTCAGGCTGATGTGGAATCGGGTCCGCCGTCATGCTGAAAATCTACAACACGCTGTCTGGTCAGAAGGAAGTCTTTAAGCCCCTGAAGCCGAAGAGAGTCAGGATGTATGCCTGCGGGGTGACGGTCTACGATTATTCTCACCTTGGCCATGCCAGAAGCGCGCTTGTCTTTGACGTTATCCGAAACTACCTGCAGTTCAGTGGATATGCCGTCAAGTACGTCAGAAACTTCACGGACGTGGACGACAAGATCATCAAACGAGCCTCGGAAGAAGGGAAAACCTCGGCAGAAATTGCAGAGAAATATCTTCTCGCTTACCAGGAGGATATGAAGCGACTCGGAGTTGCTCCGGCCGACGTCGAACCCAAGGCCACAGAGCACATTCCCGACATCATCCGACTGATCAAAACCTTGATTAAGAAGGGACACGCGTACCGATTGAATGGTGATATCTATTATGAAGTGAAGACGTATCCAGCCTATGGGCGTCTGTCGAAACGAAAGACGGAGGACCTTCTGGCCGGGGCGCGCGTAGAGGTGGACGAGCGTAAGCGAGATCCTATGGACTTTGCTCTGTGGAAGTCGTCCAAAGCTGGTGAGCCGGCGTGGGACAGTCCCTGGGGACGGGGCAGGCCCGGCTGGCACATTGAGTGTTCGGCCATGTCGATGAAGCTACTCGGCAAGACTTTCGACCTTCATGGGGGAGGCATGGACCTCATTTTCCCCCATCATGAAAACGAAATCGCCCAGTCCTGCGCAGCGACCGGCAAGGAGTTCGCCCGGTATTGGGTGCACAACGGATTCGTGCAGATCAATCAAGAGAAGATGTCCAAGTCACTGGGGAATTTCTTCACGATCCGGGAGATTTTTGAAAAATGGAATAGGAAATGGCGCACCAATGATGAGCGCAAACGTGATCGATTGACTGCAGAAGCGCTTCGGTATTTTCTGTTGACCACACATTACAGAAGTCCGTTGGATTTTTCAGATGTCGGTTTGCAGGAAGCCAAGAGTGCACTGGATGGTTTCTACGATTTATTCAAGCGGCTTCGGGAATCATCGGTTGAGACCACAACGAGTGATGTAGATGTAAGGGTGAAACAAGTCATCGAGGAGTTGAAGAACGGTTTCTGTCAAGCAATGGATGATGACTTCAACACGCCCGCGGCTATTGCAGCACTCCATCGCTTGCGAGGGGAAATAAATAGATTGCCTGAAAGCGGATTGTCACGGCAGGTGCGAGAGAGAACGGTCAAGGCCTTTCGAAAGCACGGCACTGTGTTTGGGCTTTTCCAGATAAGGGTGAAGGACTGGGAATTTAACGTGCCAACCGGTTGGATGGGCCAGGGCATGCAGACGAGCTTCCCGTCGCAACCGAAGGAATGGCGCCCGACATCCGGAGTTACGATCACAGAGCCGCCATTACCGTTGATTGATGAAGAGAAAGAGATCCAACGGAAGGTAGACGAACGGAATGAAGCTCGACGCCGAAAGGATTTTAAGAGGGCCGATGAGATCCGAGCGGAACTTGCCTCATTCGGTATTACGATCGAGGATCGACCGGATGGCACCAGTCGCTGGAAGCGGTAATTCCCACGAGCTCCTGTATGGACTCCATGCGGTACGGGAAGCCCTCCGAGCTGGTACGCGCTCGCTCTTGCGGATTTTGGTCATCCGGCAAGATCGTCAGTTTGCGGATCTGGTCAGATTGGCTCGATCAGCGAAGATCCCGGTCCATCTCGAGCCGCGGCCGGTTCTGGATCGGCTGGTTCCGGACGGCAAGCATCAGGGTGTCATCGGGCTGGT
This sequence comes from Nitrospirota bacterium, assembly GCA_020028195.1. Taxonomy (GTDB): domain Bacteria; phylum Nitrospirota; class Nitrospiria; order Nitrospirales; family Nitrospiraceae; genus NS-7. Next base: position 3,500 of record JAHWYE010000033.1, on the reverse strand, counting down.
TGCAGCAAAAGCCTACGCGGATCAGGACGAAATTCTGGACTACGCGCATACGCGCAACGAGCCCCCCTTGGTGGTGATCCTGGACGGAATCGAAGACCCGCACAACCTAGGGGCCGTGCTTCGAACCGCTGAGGCGGCTGGTGCCCATGGGGTCTTTGTTCCAAATCGTCGTTCGGTGGGACTGACGGGAACGGTCGCGAAGGCTTCTGCCGGGGCGCTAGAGCACCTGAGGGTCGGGCGCGCGCAGAATGTATCTCGACTGATTGAGGGGCTGCAGGCGGCTGGGCTCTGGGTCTATGCAGTGGATCTCGCGGCGTCCAAACCCTACACAGCCCTGGATCTGCGGGGGCCTATCGCACTGGTCTTCGGCGGGGAAGGTCAAGGCATCAGGCCTGGTGTCGTAGAGAAATGTGACGACCGGGCTCGTATCCCTATGCGAGGACAGGTGGCGTCCCTGAACGTGTCAGCCACGGCGGCGATCGTCCTGTACGAAGTGGTTCGGCAACGAGCGGGGTGAACTCTGCTAATTTGGCTAGCGTACCTCGAGCATACCTCCCTGGATCGCGGCTTTCAGAAGTTGGGCCGTGTTGGACACCCGAATCTTCTTCATCATGTTGGCTCGGTGGGCCTCGACGGTCTTCACGCTGATCTTGAGGCGCTGAGCGACCTCCTTATTCTTGAAACCGCCCCAGATGAGCTGGAGGATCTCCTGTTCACGGTTGGTCAGGGCCTCGGGACGCTTGCGTCGAGGTGGAGGACCGAGATCACGGGTTTTCTTTCTGGGCCGGCTCAGGGTGTGCGCTCTCACGGTTCTCATCGGCTGCTTCTCCTTCTTCACGCTCGGCCACACAGGATTTCTGACGCAGGCTGTGCGCCCTGAGCAAAACGTGTAAGGAATTATAACAGGATGAGCCAACTAAGTAAATGGAAGCATCCTATATTTTCTTGTCGTTGCTCTGGCGCCGGAGACATGAACCGACGCTTGCGGATCGAACGGCGCATTCCTTAAATCGGCGAGAGCTGGCATGGCCTCCATCGTTCCGTATCTCATTGCATTTTTCTTCGGCGCGATTGTCGGGAGTTTTCTCAATGTCTGTATCCACCGCCTCCCCAGACATGAATCTGTGGTGTGGCCAGCATCCCATTGCCCTTCCTGCGCCAGCCCGATTGCTGTGTATGACAACATTCCGATCCTGAGCTATCTCCTTCTGGGAGGACGATGCAGGACCTGCCGCACGCTCATTTCTCCGCGGTATCCGATCATTGAACTTGCGAACGGAGTTGGCTATGGCCTCATTCTCTGGCAATTCGGACTCGGATGGCCCTCGGCCGCTTACGCGCTCCTGTTTTCTGCCCTCCTGGTGATCAGCGCAATTGATCTCTCTCATCAGATTATTCCGGATCGAATCACCCTGCCGGGCATTGTGCTGGGACTTCTCTGCGCGTCCATGATTCTACCGGTCGGACTGCTGGACTCGGTCCTCGGTGTCCTTGTAGGAGGAGGCCTCTTGTGGGCGCTGGCCTGGGCCAGCCCGTACCTGTTTGGCAGGGAAGGCATGGGAGGCGGAGACATTAAACTCTTGGCCATGATCGGCGCCTTTCTGGGATGGAAGCCGGTGCTCCTGACGATCATGGTCGGGGCGCTGGTCGGTTCGGTCATAGGCCTTGGGTTGATCGCGCTCAAGGTGATGCGACGCGACCAGTATCTCCCCTTCGGCCCATTCCTGGCTCTCGGCGCTGTGGTGTCACTGTTTTTCTATCGCGAGCTGCTGACCTGGTACCTTGGGTTGATCGCAGGGTCGCGATAAAAACCGGCTCTCTGTATCTAAACGGATGATCAACCGTATCTGAACAGTGACACCAGCGGGCGCCGTGATTTTTCCCCCGCCCGTTTCTGCTCGGTTACTTCCTCCGCTCCTCAATCGCGATTTCCTTTTATCCACCGCGTGATTCGGCTGGACGATATCCACCTGATCCTTGCCTTTCACTCTGCCGGCACGCACGTTCATTCCCAGGCACAGAATTTGGATTCCTTCGGTACCAGTCGCAAGCCGAGCATTCATACTCTCAGAATTCAGGGAGGGGCCGATGCCAGAACGGGGAGCGAGCTTGATCGAGGTGATCCTGGTGGTGGGGTTGGTGGGCCTGATGGTGGCTTTTGCCGGAGAGAGCTTTGTGGGCGCTACGTCGAGATACCACGACAAATCGGTCACCACGGAGTTGGCGGCAGAGCTTCGAACTGCCCGTCATCTGGCAATCACGAGGCGAGAGCCGATGCGAGTCGTGTTCGAATCTGAAGGCACGAGGGTACGGACCGAGCGAGCGAATGTGCCGGGGATACCGCTCCGACAATACGAATATGCGAGGAGAGGCATCGTTGTGGAGCGGCTGTCCAACGGTCCCTCGGTCGTATTTTATCCCAGTGGTCGGGCGGCCACCCCCACCACGATCACGCTCCGCAACATCCGTCAGCAGCGCTGGCAGCTCACTGTGAGCCTGACCGGTCGAGTTTCTCTGTCATGAAGAGGGTGTCCATGAGCCAGCACTTCGGTATGGTCAGACCTGGATTCGACGAGAAGGGTTTCAGCTTGGTGGAAGTCATGTTCTCTATGATCATCCTGGCGTTTGGGGTGCTGGGGGTCATGGGCATGTTTCAGTGGGCGGACCACGGTCTGCGGCACGGGGCCAACGGGACAAGAGCGTTAGCGATGGTGGAGTCGAGGTTAGAGGCCAAGCGAACGGTCCCCTGGGATGCACTGTTACTGGACGATCTGGATTCGGATGGTCTTCCGGAGATCACGATGCGGGATGATGGGACGCAAGGAGACGCGGAGCCCGGAGACGGGGTGTACACCGCGAGCCGGGAGCAGGATGGCATTCGTCTGGTCTGGACCGTGCAGCCGGATCGGGCTGGGTCGCTGCGTAGTGCTGGGTCAGTTGTGATTCAGGCTCGGGCCAGCTATCCGGTCGGACAGGGTCAGCGGCGGGAGATCAAAATTGGAACCTTCCGGGCGAACCCGCAGTATCTAGGGATCAGGTAAGAGGCAAGGGGGAAAAAGCATGCGAAACAGGAGCGCCAGAATGTCTATCACCCATCGTCTCGGACCTTTGGCCTGGCCTTTCGACAACTGCGCTGGCATCTGTCTAGCCGAGCTGATGATCGCTATGGTCGCCGGTGCGGTGGTGCTCTCGGCGGCGGTGCAGGCGCTGACCCATTTCCAGCAACGGTTGTGGGTCCAGCATGATGCCATCGCTCGACATCAGGACCTGCGTATCGGCATGGAGGTCATGGAGGCTGAGCTGCGCTTGGCTGGGACAGGCGCGCTGCCGTTCAGCCAGGCGCTGCTCAAAGCAGAACAACAAGAGGTGGAATTTCTGGCAAATCTCGGCGGACTGGCCACTACCTTGACCAAGCCGGTCTCACCGAGCCAGTCGGAGTTGACGGTTCATGACGGGTCTGACTGGTCGAAAGGGAAACGAGTGGTGGTCTGCAGGAGTGA
>JAHWYE010000185.1 GCA_020028195.1 Nitrospirota bacterium | reverse complement strand
TCGCCGGGCCGGCACAACCCGACCTGCGCATTCATATTGGCCCCATCCATGTACACTTGTCCGCCGTGGCCATGGGTAATCGCGCAAATCCGGCGGATGCCTTCCTCGAATACACCGTGAGTCGAGGGATAGGTGATCATCAGCGCAGCCAGCGTCTCCCGGTGCTGCTTCGCTTTCGCCTCTAAATCGGCCAGATCCACATTGCCCTGCTCATCGCAGGCGACCGGCACGACCTTGAGACCGGCCATCGAGGCGCTGGCTGGATTCGTCCCATGGGCCGAGACCGGAATCAGACAGACGTCGCGCTGGCTCTCCCCCTTCTGCCGGTGATAGGCGCGAATGACCAACAACCCTGCATACTCGCCCTGTGAGCCAGCGTTCGGCTGCAGGGAGACTGCCGCAAAACCGGTGATTTCCGCCAGCCAGCGCTCAAGCTGCGTACAGAGCTCCTGATAGCCGCGGGTTTGATCTTCCGGGGCGAATGGATGGAGGCGACCGAACTCCGGCCAGGTGACCGGCAGCATCTCCGTCGTGGCGTTGAGTTTCATCGTGCAGGAGCCCAACGGGATCATCGAGTGCACGAGCGAGAGATCCCGCGACTGCAGGCGGTGAAGATACCGCAGCAGCTCGTGCTCCGAGTGATACCGGTTAAAGACCGGATGGGAAAGGTACTTCGTGGCGCGGGCGAAGGCTGCCGGAAAGCTGAGATCCATGTGGACAGCCAGCTCCTCGACAGTGAAAGGGACCGGTCGCCCAGCGGCGAAAATTTCGAAGAGGGCCTGGATCTCTACCGTCGTCGTGACTTCATCCAGGGCAATGCCGATTGAGCCATCGTCAAAGCGGCGAAGGTTGATCCGTCGTTCGTAGGCCCGTGCCAGGGTCCTGTCAGCCGACTCCCCCTTGGGTCTGACACAAACCGTGTCAAAGAAGTGTTCCGACGCGACCTGGCAACCGAGGCGTCGCAGCCCTTGGGCGAGGACGAGCGCTAGCCCGTGAACTCGCTCTCCGACCCGCCGCAGTCCCTCAGCCCCGTGATAGACCGCATACATGCTGGCCATGACCGCCAGCAGGACCTGAGCGGTGCAGATATTGCTCGTCGCCTTGTCGCGGCGGATGTGTTGCTCGCGGGTCTGCAAGGTCAAACGATAGGCTTGCTTCCCCTGCACGTCCTTCGACACACCCACAAGACGACCTGGCAGTTGGCGTTTGTACTCATCCCTGGTCGAGAGAAACGCGGCATGAGGCCCACCAAAGCCCAGCGGCACCCCGAATCGCTGGCTGGACCCGACCGCGATATCAGCTCCGCATTCGCCAGGCGACCGCAAGAGTGTGAGCGCGAGCAAATCCGTGGCCACGACGACTAATGCGCCGGCTCTATGAGCCTGAGTCACCAGCTCACGGTAATCCTGGATCGCGCCGTCCGTCGCTGGGTCCTGTACGAAGACCCCGAAGAGCTGTTGGCGAGCGAAATCAATCGCGTCTAATGGGCCGATGTGCAGGTTGATCCCGAGCGGATGGGCACGCGTCTGAAGCACGGCGATCGTCTGGGGGTGGCAATCCTGTAGGACAAAGAACCCGCTCTTCTCCTCGCCCGATTCCCGGTGCGTGATGGCCCGACACATGGACATGGCTTCCGCCGCGGCCGTCGCTTCATCCAGCAACGAGGCATTGGCCAGGGGCAATCCGGTCAAGTCCGCGACCATAGTCTGGAAGTTGAGGAGCGCCTCCAGCCGTCCCTGGGCAATCTCTGCTTGGTAGGGGGTGTACTGCGTGTACCAGCCAGGGTTTTCCAGGATGTTGCGTTGAATCACCGGCGGGGTCACGCAATCGTAATAGCCCATGCCGATGAAGGAGCGAAAGACCTGGTTCCGCCCCGCCAGGGTCCGTAGTTCGGCCAGCACCTCCTGTTCGCCTCGAGGACCGCCGAGCGCCAAACGCCGCCGCAGGCGAATCTCCGCTGGCACAGTCCCATCAATCAGCGCGTCGAGCGACTGCAGGCCAAGCGTCGCCAACATCTCTTGGAGATCGGCATCCGTCGGTCCCACATGGCGATGGACAAAGGTATCGGTTGGAGCGAAGAGTTGCCGTGTGTTCATGGCGAGTTCCTGGTCACAAGAGCCTGACAGAAGACGGTCACGGTCCTGCCTGTACTCTGATTCAGCGAATCATTTTGACAGTATATCGCAAGCCAGGAAGGTCGGCACGCGCGGGAAAGAATCATCGCAAGGCAGGGTATCATGGCCCGTGGCGATTTGCCAAGGGGCAAGAACCTCCGTTCTAGGCTTGCCTTCGCCGTGGAAGTTGAGTCATGATGAAATCTCATATGCCCCTTGACCTCCAACCAACCAACTGCCTTGCCCCTTCGCCTGCCTCATGAAGGTTCACGATATCCTCATTGTCGGTGCAGGCCTGGCCGGGATGAGAGCGGCCATCGCGGCTCATTCGCATCTGGCTCATCTTGATATCGCTCTGCTTTCAAAAGTCCACCCGGTCCGGAGCCACTCGGTCGCAGCCCAGGGAGGCATCAATGCGGCGCTGGGCGAGAACGACTCTTGGGAAGCGCATGCGTTCGATACCACGAAAGGAGGCCTCTATCTCGGAGATCAGGACGCCATCGAAGCCATGTGCCGAGAGGCTTCTGGCGACATCCTGGATCTAGAGCGGATGGGCGTCATCTTCAGCCGGGACGAGAAGGGCCGTATTGCGCAACGTCCGTTCGGGGGAGCCGGGTTCCCCCGCACCTGCTACGCCGCCGATCGCACCGGTCACGCGATCCTCCATGCGATGTACGAACAGCTCCTCAAACGGCGGATCTTCGTCTATGAAGAATGGTACGTGACCTCGCTGATCGTCGAGGAAGGGGTCTGTCGAGGGGTGGTGGCCTGGGATCTTCTCCACGGGGGTCTGCATGCGATCGGTGCGAAGGCGGTCATCCTGGCCACAGGGGGAAGCGGGCGGGTCTTTCTGACCAGCACCAACGCGGTGATTAATACGGGAGATGGGATGGCGCTTGCCTATCAGGCCGGCGCGCCGCTTGAAGACATGGAGTTTGTGCAGTTCCATCCTACCACGCTCAAGGACACCGGCATTCTGATCACGGAAGGAGCGCGCGGCGAGGGCGGGTATCTGCTCAACACCCTGGGAGAACGGTTCATGAAGACCTACGCCCCCGAGCAGATGGAATTGGCGACAAGGTCCACCGTATCCTTGGCCATAGGTCAGGAAATCCTGGAGGGGCGCGGCGTGGACGGCTGTGTGCTGCTGGACCTTCGGCATCTGGGCCGCGCCCGCATTCTCGAGCGGCTCCCACAGATTCGCGAGCTGTCCGTGGAATTCGCCGGAGTCGATCCGATCGAAAGCCCGATCCCTGTGCGGCCGGGGGCGCACTATCAGATGGGTGGCGTGCGGACTAACCAATGGGGCGAGACTGAACTGCCGGGCCTCTATGCGGCCGGGGAGTGCGCCTGCGTAAGCGTGCATGGAGCAAACCGCTTGGGAGGTAACTCCTTGCTGGAGACGATCGTGTTCGGCCGGCGGGCCGGCAGGCGCGCCGCGGAATATGCGGCCGCCAAAGTCCCGCGAGCGCTCTCGGATGCGACCCTGCGGACCGAGGAGACGCGGATCAGGACCCTTATGGGGAACAAGGGGCCGGAGCGCGCCTGGCAGATTCGGGAGGAGCTCGGGAAAATCATGAGCCTGAACCTTGGGATCTTCCGAACGCAGAAATCCATGACGGAGGCGGGCGAGAAGGTGCGTGAACTGAAAGCGCGGGCTTCCCATGTCTGGCTTCATGACCGTGGGAAGATCTTTAACACCGACCTGATCCAGGCGCTGGAATTACAGGCCCTCCTGGAGATTGCGGAGACCATCCTGGCCGGCGCGCTGGCCCGCGAGGAAAGCCGCGGCGCACATTACCGATCGGACTTTCCCAGGCGAGACGACGCCAACTGGCTCAAGCACACGCTGGCCTATCGAACGACGGAGGGCGCTTCGCTCAAATACGCCCCCGTCACGATTACGAGATTTCAGCCGAAGTAGTGGCGAGATGCGGATACTCGTTGTTGAAGATGAGGCGAAAGTCGGCTCTTTTATCCGGCGGGCGCTGGAGGAGGAAAGTTACGCCGTGGATCTGTGTGCTGACGGGCAACAGGGCCTCGATATGGCCCTGAGCGGGAGCTACGATCTCGTCATCCTGGATCTGATGCTGCCGGGGCTGCCCGGGCTGGAGATCCTCAAAGGAATCCGGAAGGAGAAGATCCCAGCGCCGGTGCTGATCCTCACGGCCCGGTCGCAGGTGGATCAGCGGGTCAAGGGCCTGGATGCTGGCGCGGATGACTACCTGACGAAACCCTTTGCGATCGAAGAGCTGGTGGCGCGGGTGCGGGCCATGCTGCGACGGGGCAGCGGAGAAGTGACAGGTGTGCTCCAGATCAAGGATCTCGT
>JAHWYE010000032.1 GCA_020028195.1 Nitrospirota bacterium | reverse complement strand
AAGGGAGCCCTCCATGGGTGGCACGAATCCCTATATTGAAAAGGCGGAGTTTGAATTACCGACGAAAGCGTACACGATCACCTTCGTAGCCACCGACAAAACAGTTAAGGTCGAGGTAGACCCGGACAAGATCCCTTATGGCCCGACCGGCCTGCCTGGGAGCATCCTGAATATCGCCTTGGGGAATGGAATTGATTTGGAGCATGCCTGCGGAGGGGTCTGTGCCTGCTCCACTTGTCACGTCATTGTGAAAGAGGGCCTCGAGTCCTGCAACGAAGGCACGGATGACGAGTTCGATCAGCTCGACGAAGCCCCGGCCATTACCTTGCAGTCGCGGTTAGGGTGCCAGTGCGTGCCGAATGGAACTATGGATATCGTCGTCGAAATTCCCGCCGTGAACAAAAACCTGGTCAAGGAAGGCCACTGAGTGCCTGATTTTCAATCGTAGGTTTCGTGTTGTAGCTCCCGCCGCCCAAATCCACGCTCGGTAAAATGGGCCCGCAAGGGGCGGACGAACGCTTTGACCCCGCAGATCATGGGGAAGAGGTCTCGTCGGTCGCCGAAGAGTGAGGCAACAATCTCGGCCTCAGGCCGACACTCGCTACCAGCCTCCTGCCTATTGAGAATGGTCGGCACATAGTGAAAGTTCCGGTGGGTGGCGGCCAGCGCTGTGAACTCGTCCTGGTAGATGAGTTCCGCGCGAGCGGGTGCGCCGTAGATCAAGGTCACCTCACGGGCCTGGGGGACGGCAAAGAGGTGCTTGAGGATGCAGCGGATCGGAACAATGCCGGTGTATCGTGCGACGAAGACCAGATCTTTGGTCAGTGGATCGGGTACCACGAAATTGCCATAAGGACCTGACAGCACGACATGGTCCCCCTCCTTCAGCGTGAACAGATACTCCGACCCCAGACCGTGTGAGACCCGGTCGAACGCTAGCACAAGATGGCCAGATGCAGTTTCCGGTTCGGCCATCGAGTAGGCGCGATTCAGCGGTTGGTGCTCGCCGACCGGGAGCTTCAGGGACACCCACTGGCCGGGCTTGAAGGAGAGCGTCCCTTCTAACGGCGAGAGAACCAACTCCCGCACGGTGGGACTTAGAGGGCGCACGCCCACCACCTGGGCTTGCTGCGTTGGCTGAGCCATGAATGCTGTCCCTCACCTCTAAGCAGGCGGTCACTTACCTCTGCTTCTCTATAACAGAACGCTAAGCGCATTGGAAAGTCTCCCTCCGCCTTTACACCCCTTACGAGGCGTGCTATAGATACGGCACCTCCCGCTGACGAAACGCATTATTTTTTCCTTAGCACGATCACTCCCCAACTCCTGAGCGAGCAGATGGCATGACCGAAGTCAGAGTACGGTTTGCTCCCAGCCCGACAGGTTTTCTACACATTGGCGGGGTCCGAACTGCCCTGTTCAATTGGCTGTTCGCGCGGCGCGAGCGAGGCAAATTCATCCTTCGTATCGAGGACACGGACCAGAGCCGTTCGACGGAGGAATCCATCCAGGCTATTCTCGAGGGACTGCGGTGGGTTGGATTGGACTGGGATGAAGGTCCATTTCGACAAACGGCGCGCATGGATCTCTACCGCCAGCACGCCATGAAGCTGTTTGAGCAGCGGCAGGCCTATTGGTGTGTGTGCAGTGCGGAAGAACTGGAGGCTCGGCGGAAGGAGGCTCAAGCCAAGGGGCTGCAACAAAAATACGATGGCCGATGCCGCGAGCGTGGCATCACGAACCCTAGCAGCGAGGCTGCGCTGCGTTTCAAAGCCCCGCAGGAGGGGCAGACTGTGATTGACGATCTGATCAAAGGGCGGGTGGTCTTCGAGAACAACCTTCTGGACGACCTGATCATCCTGCGTTCCAACGGCTATCCGACCTACAATTTCTCGGTTGTGGTCGATGACGCGCTCATGGGCATCACCCATGTGATTAGAGGTGATGATCATCTCACGAACACGCCAAGACAAATACCAATGTTTCAGGCGCTCGCCTTCGCCGTGCCTCGGTTCGGGCACCTGTCGATGATCATGGGCTCGGATAAGACGAGACTCTCCAAACGACATGGGGCCACCTCGATCCTGGCTTATCGCGACATGGGCTACCTGCCGGAGGCGGTGGTCAACTATCTCGTGCGGCTCGGCTGGTCCCACGGCGACCAGGAGATTTTCTCGCGCCGGGAGCTGATCGAGAAGTTTTCCTTCGAACACGTGCAGAAGTCCTCCGCCGTGTTCAATCCGGAGAAGATGGTCTGGGTGAATGCGGAATACATTAAATCCAACGACCCCAAGCGGGTGGCCACGCTGTTGCAGCCGTTCCTGGAGCAGGCCGGTCTGGGAGCCGAGGCGAACGCCATGCCGGAGGGGTGGCTGGAACAATTGGTCGTGGCCTTACGCGAGCGGTGCAAGACACTGGTCGAGATGGCAACCATGGCGGCGCCCTACGTGCAACGGGACATCGTTATCGAAGAGGACGCGGCGAAAAAGCATCTCACACCGGACATCACGCCAGCTTTGTCCAGGTTCGCCGATCGCGTCGCGGCGCTCGCGGAGTTCTCGCACGCCGCCCTTGAGAAGGCCTTCATGGAAGTGCTCGACGAGCACGGCCTCAGGATGGGGCAGTTGGCCCAGCCGGTCCGAGTCACCTTGACCGGCCGGACGGCCAGCCCGGGATTGTTCGAAGTGATGGAGCTGTTGGGGCGGGAGCGGACGCTGGCCAGGCTGCGGACAGGAATTGAACGGGCCAAGGCCGCTCGACCTTGACTCCATGCAGGCGTTATATTAGGCTGCATCTGCGCTTGGGGGATCGTCTAGTGGTAGGACGTCAGACTCTGGATCTGACTACCTAGGTTCGAATCCTAGTCCCCCAGCCACGCACTGTATCCTCTTATGCTATAAGAGAGGGCCGGCCCTAAAAAGCCGGCTCTCGTCATTTTTTGCCGTGGAAACACTGAGGTCGTCACGATGAGCATGCTCGGGGCTCCGTCCGCTCCATCGGACTTCATTCGCGCGATCGTGGCTCAAGATCTGAAGAGCAATAAGCACGGTGGCCGAGTGGTGACCCGCTTTCCGCCTGAGCCCAACGGCTATCTCCACATCGGGCATGCCAAGTCCATTTGCCTCAATTTTGGGATTGCAAATGAGAATCCCGGCGGCATTTGCCACCTGCGCTTCGACGACACCAATCCCAGCACGGAGAACGTCGAATATGTGGAGTCGATCCAGTCGGATGTCCGTTGGCTGGGCTTCGATTGGCGGGATCGCCTCTTCCATGCCTCAGATTACTTTGAGCGGCTCTATCAGTTTGCGGTGCACTTGATCAAGAAGGGCAAGGCTTATGTGGACAGCCTGAGCGCCGACGAGATCAGAGCCTACCGGGGCACGTTGACGGAACCGGGCAAGGACAGCCCGTACCGGACGCGATCAGTGGAAGAAAACCTGGATCTGTTCGCCCGCATGCGAGCCGGGGAATTTCCGGATGGCGCCCATGTCCTGCGGGCTAAGATTGACATGGCTTCGCCCAATATCAACATGCGGGATCCGGTTCTGTACCGCATTCGGCGGGTCCCCCATTACCGGACGGGGGACACCTGGTGTATCTATCCGACCTACGACTATGCTCATCCGCTCTCGGATGCCATCGAAGGGATCACGCATTCTATCTGTACCCTGGAATTTGAGGACCACCGTCCGCTCTACGACTGGGTCGTAGAAGGAGGCGACGCACCCTGCCATCCCCAGCAGATCGAGTTCGCGCGGCTCAATCTTACGCACACGGTCATGAGCAAGCGGAAGCTGTTGCAACTGGTCGAACAGGGACAGGTGGTTGGATGGGACGATCCCCGCCTGCCGACGCTTAAGGGGCTCCGGCGCCGGGGCTACACGCCGGAAGCGATTCGCGCCTTCTGCGAGCATATCGGCGTGGCGAAGCGGGATGCCGTGGTCGAGATGGCCTTGCTCGAGCACTTCATCCGGGAAGATTTGAACAAGCGGGCGCCGCGCGTGATGGGCGTCTTGCGTCCCCTGCGGCTGGTGCTCGACAACTACCCGGAAGGCCAGGTCGAGGAATTGGAGGCGGTCAACAATCCGGAAGATCCGAGCATGGGATTACGGAAAGTGCCCTTCTCCCGCGTGCTCTACATCGAGCGAGAAGACTTTCGGGAAGATCCTCCGAAACAGTTCTTCCGGTTGGCTCCAGGTCGGGAGGTGCGTCTTCGCTATGCCTACATCATTCAATGTGTGGGGGTCGTGAAGGATCAACGCACCGGCGAGGTGGTCGAGCTGCATTGCACCTATGATCCGGAGACCAGGAGCGGAGGATCAGGCGCCGCGCGCAAGGTGAAGAGCACCATCCACTGGGTCTCCGCGAAGCAGGCGCTCGACGCTGAAGTCCGTTTGTACGATCATCTCTTGATCACGGCCAACCCCGGTGAGGAGGAGGGGCGCGAGTTCACCGAGTTGCTGAACCCGAACTCGTTGGAGGTTGTCACCGGCTGCAAGGTTGAGCCGAGTCTGGCGGGCGCGGCGTCAGGGAGCCGGTATCAGTTCGAGCGGCAGGGCTATTTCTGCGCGGACCCGGACTCAGGCAGCGGCAAACTCGTCTTCAATCGCACCGTCGCGTTGCGGGACTCCTGGGCCAAGATCGAGAAAGCGCAACAATTAGGATGATAGGATTATCAGCGATGGTCAGCTGGCCCATGAGTGTTACTGCTTCGGAGGTCCGTCGTTCCGCATCCTGCTGGTTGCCGTCACGCAAATCGTGATGGACTTTTCCTCATTGGGCCCAATCGGAATCTTGACAGTCTGAGAAACCTGCCCTCCCCCGGTCGGTTTCGTCGCTGGCACATCCATCGTCTTGACGGGACCATTGCCGAGGTCATAGTAAATGGTTGTCTTGTCCAGCGCGATGAGAGGCGTGCCGTCTGCGGTTGTCGTCGGCTCCGTGTAGGAGACCGTCACGGTCGGCTTCGTGGCCTTCACCAGGACCTTCGCTGAGGTGGCGCAAGTCATCGAGGATGATTGAGGTTGTTGACCAACCTGTTGGGGAGGCGCCTCTGTACACCCCCATACGAACAGGACGAGACCAATCAGGAGAGGTCGCCACATCAGTGTGCTTCACCTCGCGCCGTGCTTGCCTACCAATACACCACCAATTGGGAAATATCCAGCCTGTTATGCGCGCGACCTCAGTGCTTGAAACTACGAGGTCAATTGCAATCCAAGCAGCCCTATGGTACTGTTCAGCCGCTTTGAAACGGAGTGGCGCCGCTTCGGCCCCTCCCTGACTTCCTAATCTAACTCCATTCGCGCTTCCGCAAGACCGGCTGGTCCCATCGTCTAGCCTGGCCTAGGACGGAGCCCTCTCAAGGCTCAGACACGGGTTCAAATCCCGTTGGGACCACCATCCCTTTGTGTGTATCCATCCCGTGATGTCTGCACCTGCCAATGGATTGGCTGACTGGTGATGGGCCCTTCGACAGGCCGGTCCGGGGTGGAGCGGCGAAGAGACTGTAACGTGGAATTGACGCAAATTTGAGGGTTGTGTATAAGTAAGGCGCGCCTGCCGCCTGTTCAGGAGCGACGTTCCATGCAGCCACGTGAATATCACGATGGAGCCCAGGACGGACTGGAAGCTCTGGAGCCGCTTGATCCAGAGAAGGTGCGATCCTTTTCCGACCTGCTGGTCGCCATGCGCAAGACCGCCTTCGGCGCGAGACGGTTAGGGGAGGCGTACGAGGTCTTAACGACCATGATCGGGGATCCTGACTGCGTCGTCGTGCTCACTCTCTCCGGCGCGATGACCATCGCCAAGATGGGGAAGATCATCAGCAGTATGATTGATCACGGCATGGTGCAAGTGGTGGTGTCCACCGGTGCGCTGATTGCGCATGGCCTGACTGAGTCGGTCGGCAAGACGCATTATCGCCATCATCCCTCCATGCGCGACGAGGAGCTGTTCAGAAAAGGGTACAACCGCATCTATGACACCTTGGAGATGGAGGCGAACCTCAACTATGTGGAGCATGTCGTCACGCAAACGCTCAAACGGCTCGATCCCGAGGTCGCACTTTCCTCTGAGACGTTGACACGGGAACTGGGGAAGACCCTGGCCGATGAATTTGAAGGGACCGGCATTCTGAAAAGCGCCTACCTGAAAGGGGTGCCTGTCTATATCCCAGCCTTCACGGATTCCGAGGTGGGACTTGATGTGGCGACATGGACGATGAGACAAAACGTCGATCGGGCGCGCGGGCAAGCGCAGACCCGAGACGGTGATCTCGGCGTGCTGCGCGCTCTTCACCAGACGCAACCTGCCTTTAACCCGTACCTGGATTTGAACAGCTTCGCGAATCGATTGCTTTCGGCCAAGCGACTGGGTATTTTCACGATCGGTGGAGGCGTGCCGCGAAACTGGGCGCAACAGGTGGCGCCTTACATCGAGATCGGAAATCTGCGTTTGGGGTTGAACGTGAAGCCTCCACGTTTTCAGTACGGCGTCCGTATTTGCCCTGAGCCTGATTACTGGGGCGGACTCAGCGGCTGCACGTACAACGAGGGTATTTCTTGGGGCAAGTTCGTTCCTCCCGAGGAAGGCGGTCGCTATGCCGAGGTCTTGAGTGATGCGACGGTGGTCTGGCCGCTTTTGATGGTTGGCCTCCTGGAGCGATTTGGAACGAAACACTAGCCGTCTTAATGGTGCTCGTCGCGCATTCCGTGGCTGGCCCTGAATCTGGAGGATGAAACTCACGCCACGGTCTCTCCAGCCTCCGTACAGCCTAGACCGCGCGGTCCTGGAACGTGAGGTGGTGATCGAGACCTTCCGAGCCGGTGGACCGGGCGGGCAGCATCGCAACGTGACGGACTCGGCGGTTCGCTTGGTACATCTGCCCTCCGGTGTACGGGTCGTGGCGGCAGATTCGCGATCGCAACATCGGAACCGCGACACGGCCTTTGGGCGCTTGATCGCGCGACTCCGTCTGTTGAACCGGGTGCCGCGCCCGCGCGTGCCAACCCGAGCATCGAAGCGGGCCATCGAGCGCCGGCTGGCCGAGAAAAAGCACCGCCAGTCGGTCAAGCGTCGTCGCTCGGTGGGTCGGGGGGACGAATAGCATCATGCAGCCAACCCTGTTCGACCGTGATCAAGGCGGGGATATCTCGTGCAACGCTTCATCTGGATAGCGGTGATCGTCGGGTCTGTGCTCCTGATGGTCCTCTCATGGGGGAGCGGACAGGCCTCCGATTTCCTGGTACGGGATGACGGACGGACGAGAGGCAATCCCCAGGCACCGATCACCCTCGTCGAATATTCCGATTTCACTTGTGGATTTTGTGTGAAGTTCTTCCGGGAAACCTGGCCCAGAATCCGGGACAAATATATCGAAACGGGAAAGGTCCGGTTTCTCTATCGGGACTTTCCGCGAGCCTTGCAGGGGCCGGGCGTGGATGCCGCGGTCGCGGCGCGCTGTGCCGGTGATCAGGACCGGTACTGGCAGATGCATGACCGGCTGTTTACGAACGGAGGACGATTGGACGAGGCCGCGTTTCAGCACCATGCCAAGGCGATCGGCCTGGATCAGCCCCTGTTCATGAAGTGCCTGGAGGAGGCTCGTCACAGGGGACCTGTCTTCCAGGATCGCAGCGAGGGTGTCAGACTTGGCTTCCGGGGCACACCGGGATTTGTGTTGCTGTGGACGAAGGACGAGGAGCGGCAGAAGGAATCCCCCATCGTGCTTCCAGGTGCGTTTCCGTTCGAGGTGTTTGAAGAGCAGCTCGACCGCCTGCTTGGAGCGTCGGACGCCAAGGGTAAGAGTTGAAATCCTGCGAGGAGGAGCCTATCCTTCCAGCGGTGGCCAATTCGATTGTTGGCACTCATCATATAAAAGGTGAACCATGTCACGCGAACAAGCATTTTGGCCGGTCGAGTGCGGAGAGGGTGAGCCCGATCTGCTCGTCTGCATGTCCTGCCTGAGCGAGGTCTTCAGACGGAAGGTGCCCATGCCGGAATGCCCGACCTGCCACGGTGTATCGACCTATGAGGCCTTTACGCTGAATTCCATTCGGGACTGGGGGACGGAAGACTTGATCGCCAGAGCGCTGAGAGCAGAGGCGGAGGTCGAGCAGATGCCGGTTCCGTCCGCGGGAATTTCGGCAAGTGAACCGGCTGAGTGAGACTTAGTCGGTAAGTGAGCGTTCTCTGTGGGATCGGCTCGTCCATTCTTGATCGGCAACCGGTGGCGGCACAGTGCCACGACGGCACCAGTTCTCAATCCGTTCACTGGGGACAGGGTCGCGGAAGTCTGCCAAGCCGGGAAAACGGAGGCGGAAGAAGCGATCAGGGCCTCGGTCACGGCCTTTTCAGCCACGCGACGTCTGCCGGCTCATGCGAGGGCAGTCGCGCTCGGAACCATTGCCGGGATGCTCACCGCTCGTCGAGAGGAGCTGGCCCGCACGATCACGGCCGAGGGGGGGAAGCCGATCTCTGATGCGCGCCGTGAGGCCAGCCGGGCGATTCAGACCTTCACGGTGGCGGCGGAAGAAGCCAAACGGATTCCTGGAGAGGTGATTCCAATGGATCTCTCTCCCGGGATGGATGGTTCGCTCGGGATTGCCCGCCGGTTTCCGATCGGGCCGGTGCTCGGGATCACGCCTTTCAATTTTCCCCTCAATCTTGTCGCACACAAGGTTGCTCCCTGCTTGGCCAGCGGGAACCCCATCGTGTTGAAACCGGCTCCCCAGACGCCGTTGACCGCTCTGATGCTGGGCGAAATCGTGCTGGAGGCGGGGCTACCGCCTGGCGCCCTGAGCGTCCTGCCCTGCGACAACTCCGTGGCTGAGCAGATGGTCATGGACCCGCGCTTCAAGGTCCTGAGTTTCACCGGCAGCGCGCCAGTCGGTTGGATGCTGAAAGCCAAGTCCGGGAAAAAACGCGTGCTGCTTGAATTGGGAGGCAACGGGGGCGTGATCGTGGAGCCGGATGCGGACCTGGACCTGGCGGCCCAACGGTGTGCGGTGGGAGGCTATGTCTATTCAGGCCAGACCTGCATTTCGGTGCAGCGAGTCTTTGTGCACGACCACGTCTATGATCGCTTCGTCAAGCAATTCCTGGCTCGCGTCGGGACGCTCCAATCAGGTGATCCATCCGATGAGGCGACCGTGATTGGGCCACTGATCAACGAGGCGGCCGCACGTCGTGTCGAGGATTGGATCGGTGAGGCGGTCGCGCAGGGAGCCAAGCTGCTCGCGGGCGGCAAACGATCCGGCTCGCTGGTCGAGGCCACCGTGCTGGCTGATGTCACCCCGGAGATGAAGGTCTCGCGCTGCGAAGTCTTCGGTCCCGTTGTCACGGTTACGCGGTACAAACAGTTTGAAGAGGCCCTGGGGGTCCTCAATGATTCGGAGTTTGGTCTTCAGGCCGGAGTCTTCACCCGAGACGTGGAACGGGTATTCCGCGCCTATCGCGACCTTGAAGTGGGGACCGTGCTGATCAATGAAATCCCGACGTTCCGCGCCGATCACATGCCCTATGGTGGAGTCAAGGACTCGGGGCTTGGTCGGGAGGGCGTGCGGTATGCCATTGAGGAGATGACGGAGCTCAAGCTGCTGGTGCTCAATCTGAAGGAGTCGGGAAACGTCTGAACACTCGTGCCTCTCCAGGACCTCTTCCTTCCAAGAAACCTCTCACCCATATTGCAGAAGCTCATCAAAAATTGGTACAAATGCGACCCGAATGCAGGAGTGATGGGTGATACGTGATAGGTTATGCGTGATCCGTCATGAACATCCTTACTCATTACTCGTTACGCGTGACAGATTACGTCTACAAGGCTCACCACTCGTCACTGGCTAAAGGGGAGGAAAGATGGTTCCGACTCATATGTTTCTAAGCAGAGGTGTCGGGGTCCACAGAGAGAAACTGGCTTCGTTCGAGGAAGCCTTACGGAGCGCAGGGGTCGCCTATTGCAATCTGGTGAGCGTGTCGTCGATCTTTCCACCGGGGTGCAAAATCATTCCGCGGAAGATCGGAGAAGGTCTGCTCAACCCCGGAGAGGTCGTCAATTGTGTGATGGCCCGGTCGGAAACCAACGAGCGGAATCGCTTGATCTCCGCCTCCATCGGACTCGCCATTCCAACGGATCGGCGGACCTACGGCTATCTTTCCGAGCACCACGCCTATGGAGAAACAGACGAAGAATCGGGCGAATACACGGAGGACCTTGCGGCTCAGATGTTGGCCACAACGCTGGGGATCGAATTCGATCCCAATATCGCCTGGAAAGAACGAGAACAGGTCTTCAAGATGGGCGGCAAGATCGTCAGGACCCACAACATTACCCAATCGGCCATCGGTAAGGCCAATCGCTGGACGACTGTCGTAGCCTTGTGTGTCTTCATTCCTCTCGAGAATCTCCCGAAGAGATTGCGGCTCCGAAGCGGGCGGGCAAAGACGTAAAGGAAACGGGTCCTCCAAGGTCCATTGGTAGAAAAACAATCGCCGGCAATGGGGAGCTGAGGCTATGACAATTCCGGAGGGCTGGCTCGGCCCGGACCAGAATTTTCTCGGAGTTGATGAACCCTGGTGCCTCCCGGAGCGAGCCGGCGTGTATATTCTCCCGGCTCCCTACGAACATACCTCCAGCTACGTGCAGGGGTCCGATCGTGGACCGTCGGCTATTCTCGAAGCCTCCCACCAAGTCGAGCTCTACGACGAAACGCAGGGATCCGAAA